>CABSMB010000008.1 GCA_902478705.1 uncultured Collinsella sp.
ACGAGATTCGCCTTAGTCTCGTGGGCTCGGAGATGTGTATAAGAGACAGCGATGCCGCTCTCGCCCGAATGCGCGATCACATAGTCGCGCACCCACGCTGCCTTGGCTTTGTCGCCCATCTCCTCGCAGCCAAAGTAGAGGTTCTTGCGATCGAAGCCCGTCACTACCGTCGCGGGATTTTGCAGGCCGAGCATCTGCTGAATGTCCGCGCGCACGCGCTCGGTCGCCGTGGCGGTAAACGCCGCCACGATCGGGCGCCGCGGCAGCGAATCGATAAACTCGCGAATCTGCAAGTAAGCGGGACGGAAATCCTGGCCCCACTGGCTCACGCAGTGAGCCTCGTCAATGGCCACGAGCGGAACGCCAATGCCGCCTTCGGCCGCAGTTTCCTGCGCAAAGGCCAGAAAGCGCGGCTCGAGCAGGCGCTCGGGCGCCACATACATAAGCTGATAGCAGCCCTCGCGCGCCCGCTTGAGCACGGTGTTTTGCTGGGCCGGAGTAAGACTGGAGTTGAGATAGCTGGGGCGCGCACCCGCCGCGAGCAGCGCGCGGGTCTGGTCCTCCATAAGCGACAGCAACGGGCTCACCACAAAGGTGATGCCGGGCAGCATGAGCGCGGGGACCTGGTAGCAGATAGACTTGCCGGCGCCTGTGGGCATAACGCCGAGCGCATCGCGGCCAGCAAGAATCGCATCCACCATGCGGTCCTGCCCCGGGCGAAACGAGGTGTAGCCAAAATAGGCGCCGAGCGTGTCGAGCGCCATCTGCTGCATGCTATCGGTCATGGTTTCCTAACGTCCAAGTCATCTGCCGCCGATTATACGCCGCCACGCGGACCGGCGTCGCCCGGCCGCCGGCCATGGGCGGCGCAATCCAAGGCGAATGAGCGTGGATTATTGGACACTTTCCGAATGAGCACGGAAACGTCGCAGGTTGAGCATAAGTCAGCGAAAACGCCCCTAAGCGAGCAAGGTGACGTGAAAGAGGAGGGAAGCGTACTTCGGTACGCGACCGACGATTGAACGTCAGATTGCCGCTTAGGGGCGTTTGCAGCGTCGAGCCGTTACGCGGTTTGGTAAAACCGCGTAACTTACATCACCATAACGTAGCGCGATCCCACGTAGTACTGCTTACCCATCAGGACCGGCTCGCCATTGGGGCCGATAAAGCCGGCACGCAGGTTGAGCAGTGGATCGTGCGGAGCGATGCCCAGCTCGGCCGCCTGCTCGGTATTGGCACGAACGGCCTCGAGCGTGCGGTAGCCAACCGAGACAATCGGCGTTCCGCCAACACGCTCGACCTCGGAAAAAATCGACTTGTCCTCAAGATCGGCCGTCAACAGCTCACGGTAGGCGTCAAACGGCACAAAGATGTTCTCCTCAAAAATGGGCTCGCCGTCGGCCGTACGCACGCGCTTGATGTGCAGCAGCAGCGCGTCCTTCTGCAGGCCAAAGAACTCCATCTCGTTTTGACGTGCCGGCACAATCTGGCGATCGACCACATGCGCGCCCGCCTTCATGTCATTATCGGCACACAGCGCGGTAAACGTCTGCAGCGTCGAAGCGTGGAACTGGCGGTTGATGTGCGGCGTGGAGACAAAGGTGCCACGGCCCTGCTGCTTAACCAGGTAGCCATCGGAGCACAGCTCCTCGACGGCGCGGCGCACCGTAATGCGGCTCACGTCGTACTGCTCGGCTAGCTCAAGCTCGGACGGAATACGCTCCTTGGGTGCATAAACACCTTTCTCGATCGCGTCCTTGATTTCGTCATAAATCTGCTGGTAAAGCGGTGCATTTTTGGGCGTTGGCATATCTAATCACTCTTATTGGAATATCGAAATAACTAATACGTATATAACGTCTAGTTTCATGTTACCTCATATTGATAAAACGATACACCCTCCCTACCAAAAAGCGACAGCTTCATTTTGGTAGGTTTTATCTGGGTAAACGAGAGCCTCCCGAAAGCAGCGAGGCTTTCGGGAGGCTCAAGCGGACAGGATTGCGCCAGGCCGGCAAAATGCCAAAACCCTACTTGCCGTCGTCCTGCTGCAGGCTATCCTGCTCGCTGAGGCGCGCCTGCCTGCTGGCCATGCGCGCGGGCTTGTCGGGATCGGGAACGGCCGTGGGCATGGGCTCGTCGACATGACCGCCCCACCAGCCGCCCACAAAGTTGAGCGTGTGGAACACGTTGATCACGGCCCCGGGATCAATGTCGCACACCAGCTTGATAATGTCCTGGCTCTCGTAGGTCGATACAACAGCGTGCAGCAGGTACATCTTCTCGCGGCTGTATCCGCCGATGACCTCGGCACAGCTAATGCCATGCTGAAAATGGTCAACATAGGCGGTCATGACCTCGTCTGCCTTACGCGTCGTGATCTGCAGCGTCACGCGGTCGTAACGACGATAGAAACTGTCGATGGTCTTGGTCGAAATAAACTGGAACACGATGGAGTACGCCGCCTTGTCCCAGCCAAACATAAAGCCAAAGATCGCCAGGATAAAGCAGTTGAAACCAAAGATGACGCCCCAGATGGTCTTGCCCGTGTGGTTGGAAACCCACAGCGCGATAAAGTCGGTACCGCCGGTGGATGCGCCGGACTTAAGCGCGATGGCAGCACCCAGACCCGAGACCACGCCGCCAAAAATGATGAGCATAATCTTGTCGCCCAAAAACGGTGCGAAGTGAAAGACGTTGAGGAACAGCGATGAGAGCACGACCTGCATCATCGAGAAGATGACGAAGCGCTTGCTAATGCCGCTCCAACATAGGAGCGCCACGGGGATGTTGAGCGCGAGCATACCGAGCGAGATGTCGATGTGAACGCCGCCGAGCGAGGTAACGCGATCGAGCAGGACCGCGACGCCGGTAAGACCGCTCGGAAGCAGGTCGGCGGGCTGGATGAACGCCTGGATCAGAAATGTCTGGAGAATGGCGGAAATTGTGACCGCCACGGCGGTAATAGCGCGGCGAACGATGGTGAGACGGCCGAGCATGAGCACGCGGTCCGTTAGCTGATCGATGGCGTTCGCCACGTAGGCTCCTTTCGAAGGCAGATGTGGTTGTGGGGCATGCCCGCGATTGTAGCATGGAGCGTGCGGGGGCGCTTCAATTCACCCTCCCTCGACAACCAAAGCGGGACCAGCAACCCCCACAACCAAAGGCCCAAATTACAAGTGAGTAGACTTTTTACGATCTGCCGAGCACACCCAAAACCGCCACCCATGTGACCTGCGGTTTTACAAAGGAAGATATGCATTGTGCTCGGCCTGCGCCAAAAAGTCTACTCACTTAGCCCGAATCGAAGCCAAACGGATCAAAATAGAAACCAAATTGAGCCAATCCACCGCAAAAACGTTTGAACCCGTGCTTCTCGCGGCGGATTGACACTACAAAGCGGTCAAAATGTCGGTCAAATTATCGATAACGGCATCGGCTCGCGATTGATCGAGGTTAACGCCCTCGTGCGGACGCAGCGCCAGGACGCGGGCGCCGGAGCGCTTGCCGGCCTCGATACCCAAAGGCGAATCCTCGATAACCAGGCACTCGGCGGGCTCCACACCCACCGCCTCCATGGCACGCAGGTAGATCTCGGGGTCGGGCTTAAACGCACTGCACTCGTGACCGCTGATGGTGTAATCCAGCACATCGGCAATGCCGGCAATCTCCACCAGCTCGTCAATAAGCTCGCGATAGGACGAGCTCGCGATGGCGCACTTCACGCCACGCTCGTGCAGCTTGCGCATCACCGGCTCCGTCTGCTCGTTGAGCAGCTCGGCATACGGAACGGGGTGGTCCGGGCTGTAGACCTGCTTGTAATCCACGCGCAGGCGTTCGCGCAGCTCAACATCGTCGGGCACCAGCGCCTCCCAAATGGCAGGCTCGTTAGACCCCGAAAGATCGGGAATCTCGTCAAAGTGGAAGCCCTTCTCCTCCATAAACGCCACGCGACGACGGTTGTAGAACCACTCGGTATCGACCAGCACGCCGTCCATGTCAAACAGCACTGCCTTGATCATACGCATCTCCTCCCACCTGCCAAATAGGGTCAGGTTTATTTTGGTAGGTTTTATCTGGGGTTTTACGGCGCGACAGACGCCCCTCCCCAGAGCAAAAAAGGGGACGGGGCGAAAACCCCATCCCCTCTCAATCAACCCGTAAGGTCTACTTACTTGTGATTAGTAGGAAAGCTTCCACATGTAGCGACGCATGGTCAGCGGGTGCTGACGGGCCTCGGCGATCTGGTTGCCGTACTCGCGCATAACGGCGAGGTGCAGCAGCGGGTTGAAGTAGGTGACGACGCTCGCGGGCACGGCGTCAGCCAGGCCGTAGTCCTTGGAGTCGATCAGAGCGACCTTGGCGCCCATGCGCTCAAGGAAGGTGAGGGCGCGAGCGTCCATCGGGCGGGTGGCACCGTCGGACATGAAGAAGACATAGGGCTTACCCTCGGTGGAAACCTCGAACGGGCCGTGGAAGTACTCGCCGGTGTTGTAGGCGGCGGCGTCGATCCACTGCATCTCGGTGAACAGGAAGGCGGCGTGAGAATAAGCCATCTTCTCGGAGGCACCGGAGGCCATGAAGTAGATCATCTTGTCGTCCTTGAAGTCCTCGGCGAACTTCTTGGCGAGCTTCTTGCAGTGCTGAGCGGCGTTCTCGCAGAGCTCGAAGACGTTGGTGAGGCCGGTGATCATGTCCTCGTAGTGGTCATAGCCCTCGGTCTGCTGAAGGATCTCGACAGCAAGAGCGATGGCGTAGCCGGGCTTCTCGCACTTGGCAGCGAAGTTGGCGTGGAAGCCGTGAACGATGACGTAGTCAGCGTCGACGGTCAGAGCGGAGCCAGCCTTGTTGGTGAGGGAGACGACCGGGCAGTTGTGCTTCTTGGCGGTCTTGTTGGCCTCGACGGTCTCGGGCGTGGAGCCACCGAGGGAGCAGGTGATCACGAAGGTGTGCTCGTTGACCCAGGAGGGCGTGTCGTAGTTGAACTCGTTAGCGGTGAAGATCTGAACGTTCAGCTTGTCCGTGTTGTTGGCCAGGAAGTACTTGGCGGGGTACAGGTCGGACATGGAGGCACCGCAGCCGACGAAAGCGACGCTGTGGATCTCGTGGTTGGACAGGACGTCAGCGACGATCTGCTTAGGGAGGTTAAGGTCGATCTCGTACATCTGACACATTCCTTTCGATTTTTGCGGCGCCACATTGCCGGGCGCTCGCAGGGTTACCGTGGTTTGGGCCGAGTCGCCGGCCCGTTGAGGATGCGACAAAGGGACTGTCCCATTGTCGCATTTTGGGGATGGAAGCCTGCCTGGGGTATGGGATGCCAGGCAGGCCCCCGGGGGAAAGCGGTTAGACGCTTGGTCGCGACTAGGCCAGGATGCCGGCCGCGGAGAGGGCGATGCCGCCCACGATGGCGATCACGAGAAGCCAACCGGTGTTGACGTTCTTCTTGATGAGCCAGTACATAAGGCCGGTGAGGCCAAGGGAGATCATCTGGGGCATCATGCCGTCCAGGATGTCCTGGATAACGACGGTGCCCTCAGCGAACTGCAGCGGGGTGGTGGCGCCGATCAGCGTAGCGATCATGCCGCCCACGGACATAAGACCCACGATGCCGCAGACATACATGAGCTTCTCCATGAGGTCGCCGCCCTGAAGCTTGCTCAGGTACTCGTGGCCGCCCTGATAGCCCATCTTGGCTGCGAACCAAGTGATTACCACAGAGGGGACGATGGAGATGAGCATGGCCAGGATCGGGCCCATGATGGAGCCCTGCTGAGCCAGCTGAACGCCCAGGCCAAAGGCGATGACGCGGATGGTGCCCTGGAAGAAGGAGTCACCGATGCCGGAAAGCGGACCCATGAGGGAGGTCTTGACCGCGTTGATCGAATCGGGATCGAAGTTCTCGGGATCCTTGGCGTACTCCTCCTCCATGGAGGCGGAGAGGCCCAGGATGAAAGCGCTCGTCTGCGGGGTGCAGTTGTAGAACGCCATGTGACGGTGGTAAGCCTCTTTCTTAGCAGCGAGCTGCTTGGGGTCGGACTCATCCGGATAGAGGCGATCGAGCGTGGGAACCATGCCGTAGAGGAAGCCCATGTTCATCTGACGCTCGTAGTTCCAAGAGGCCTGGATGGCCCAGGAGCGCCAGAAGAACTGGCTGACCTTCTTGTTCAGGGACACGTCCTTGGTTGCGGTTGCCATAGTGTGTTCCTCCTTAGTCTTCGTCGTCTTCGAGCGGATCGTAGTCGGAATCGACACCGGCGGCTGCATGGGAACCGTTGAACTTGAAGCCCATGAAGACGACAGCCAGGCACACACCGATCAGAGCGACCGCGATGACGGACAGGTTGAGGTAAGCGGCGAGCAGGAAACCGATGAACAGGAACGGAGTCATACCCTTCTTGATCATCATGGTGAGCAGCAGGGCCAAGCCGTAGGCGGTCATGATCTTGGTCGAAACGTTAAGACCAGTGGACAGCCACTCGGGAACCATGTTGACGATGGCCTGAACCAGGTCGGTACCAACAAAGACGGCGAGGAAGATCGGCAGGAAGTACATGACAGCGTACAGACCGGAGCCGGCGCAGATGTGCATACGGTAGGCGGTCTTGAAGTTACCGTTATCGATCGCGTTATCTGCCACATGGGTGAGGGCGGCGATGATGGAACGGAACACGATGCCGAGGAGCTGACCCAGGACGGCAACCGGGATGGCGATCGTCATGGCGGTCTCGGCGGAAGCATCGGTCAGGCACGCAAAGGCAGCGGCCACGATGCCGCCCAGGACCATATCGGGCGGAACGGCGGCGCCGACCTGCACCAGGCCCATGGACACGAGCTCGACGGCGGCACCGACGGCAAGGCCGGTGGGCACATCGCCCAGCAGCAGACCGACGAGCGTGGCGCCAACGAGGGGCTGCTCGAAGTTAAGACGACCGAGCAGGCGGGAGTCCCACATGCAGAACACGCCGACGAGGCCGACGAGCACCGCGCTGATGAACGTATTCATACCCTTCTCCTTTCAGTCAGGCAAAAGCCTGGTTGATTACAGCTTGGCGTCGATGTCGACGCTCTGATACGTAGGGGTCTGCTGGACGTAGAGCTTGATGCCCATGTCGAGCAGCTGGTTGACGTCGGCCTTCTGGGTGGCGTCGAGGAAGACGGAGCTGTCCTTGCCGCCGACCTGATCGGCACCGTCGTGGTTGGCGGTGGCGCCCAGGTTGATGGCGTCGAGCTTGTAGCCCTGGCAGAACTGCAGCATCTCGGCCGTGTTGCCAAAGACGAACATGACGCGCTCGCCGAGGGTGTTGAGCTTGTCCATCTTGGCGAGGGCACGCTCGACGGTGAAGACGTTCAGGCGCACGCCCTGAGGCTTGGCCAGCTTAAGAGCGCCCTTCTTGATGTCATCGTTGGCGGCAGCGTTGTCGACGACGATGATGCGCTCGGCCTGAACCTTGGTGGTCCAGGTAAAAACGACCTGGCCGTGCAGCAGACGGTAGTCAAGACGTGCGAGGACGATCTTGGCGGGACCGGAGCTGTGACGGGACGCCTTGGCCTTCTTGGCAGGAGCCGCGGCGGCCTCGACCGGTGCGTTGGGGTTGGTCAGACCGGTGCGGGCCTCGTTGATGAGGGCCGCGAGCTCGGCGCCCTTGACGGGGACGGGGCTCATAGCGAGCGTGAGCGCCAGCGGGATGTTGAAACCGCTGACAACCGTGAACTTCGTGCCGTTCTTGGAAAGCTCGACCATGTTGTTGTTGACCGAGCTGCCGAGCATATCGGTCAGCACATAGACGGTGTCGTCCGCGTTGAACGTGGCGATCATAGCCTCAACCTTATTGGTGATGGGCTCCTTGTCGTCACGAGCAAGCGACACGACGTGGACGTTCGACACGTCGCCGAGAACCATCTCGAGCGTGTCTTTGGCGCCTGCGGCCAGGCCGCCATGAGATGCGAGAATGATCTGATTCATCTTGCCTCCTCCTTTTCGTTATGGTCATTATAACGTCTTATACGTTGCTTATATTGCTAATTAGTATAAAGACCGTTCGCGGGTGAAAATCGACCGTTGACGGGTTTAACGTACTTGAAACGTTGGGGTTGGATAGGCCGGTGCTGTTTTGTCGACACCCGATCAGACGCCTCGCCTATCCCTTATCGCACGAAGTACCAGGGGCTTTCCTGCACGGTGGGTTCCAGCGCGATGCCGGTGCGCTCCTTAAACAGATCCATGTCCTGCGATTTCTCCGTCCACCACGCGTTGGGCTTAAAGGTCATGCTCTCAATGACATGACCGACAAACACACTGTTGCGCAGCTTAGAGAAGTCGGTGTTCATAATCAGGATGGACGCGAGCACCAGCACGATGCCCAGGACTTTGATCGCGCCGGCGGGCTCGGCGTAGACACCAATGCCCAGCAGTACGGTGACGACCGTCTCGAATGACATTACGACGGGAACTTTCGATGTCTCGAGCCCCATGGACAGACCCTGCATATATAAGATGTAGGCCACAGCTGTGGGGATGAGTCCAAAGCCAAGGAACAACAGCAGCAGCTGTGGCGACATCGCCGCGGCGACATCCGGCCACGGAGCCGCGATAGCCGCCATAACCGCACCGCCAAAAACAAAGCCCCAAAACGTGACAGCCAGCGGGTGGACCGTCTTGGTTGCTATCCGGCTAAACACCGCGAGCGACGCACCACAAAGACCTGCAATCACGCCCGACGTGACGCCCCAAACCGAAAAATGGAAACCGGAAAGGTCGCCATTGGTCACTGCAAGCACGCAGCCAACGATGTTAAAGACAATGGCAACGAGCTTGTTGGGGGTCACGTCCTCGCGATAAAGCACGCGGCCGAGCATGACGCCAAACACCGGCGAGGTGTAGAGCAGCACCGAGGCCGTGGACATGCCCACCTCGCCCATGCACTCGTAATAGCAGGTGTTGGCGGCGGCCAAACCGACGATACCGACAAGCGCGCAGGGAACAAGCTCTTTAGGGCTTGCCTTGAACAGGGCCAGCGGACCCTGAGCCACGGTAGACCCCTCACCCGGACGACAGCCCATAAACATCAGGACCGGCGCCAAGATAAGCGCTCCGACCAACAAGCGAAAGGCAGCCATGCTCTGGGACGAAACGCCCATGGCCGAGATGCCGTTTACAAAGATTCCGATGCTGCCCCACATAAGCGCGGCGACCAGCACCAGCACATAGCCCAGATTGCTTTTCTTCAACGCAGCCTCCTCGGTATTGTTTCCAATATGTTTCACACTACGTTATAGTCGTTATATACATTTTTCAAGACACAAATCGCCGAACGGAAAAATCTGCTCGCCCACACACTCATTGGGTAGTCATTGGGGACGTCCCCAACGACTAGGACTGTCCCCAACTGCCGGCAGAAAAGGAACGCCCCCAAGTGCCACATCTGGACCAAGGCGACGCCGATGCTTTGGCAGCGTCAGCGAAAACCCGCCAGAGCGAGCAAGGTGCCTTGAAGCGAAGCGGCATTGACCTTCTGGTCATGCCGCTGAAGCTGAAAGGCAGATTGCCGCTCTGGCGGGTTTGCAGCGTCGAGCCGTTACGCGGTTTGGTAAAACCGCGTAACTAATACTCAAGCTTCCACATGTAGCGGCGCGTCATGTAGTCCTTGTGAGTTACGGCAGAGAGCGCACGCATGTACACGTTGTTGAGGATCGGGGCAAAGATCAGGTGGTTGAAGTACTCGCTCACGCTGTCCTTGATGTCGTTGAGGCCGAGCTCCTTGGCGTCGAGCTGATAGACGCGCTCGCCACCGTACTGGTTGACGAAGCGGATGCCGCGCTCGTCGTTGCAGCGGCTGCGGCCGACGCTGATGAGCTGGAACAGCGAGGTGCGCTTGTCCAGGATCTCGAAGGGGCCGTGGAAGAAGTCGCAGGTGTTGATGGTGCAGGAGTCGATCTGCAGCATCTCCTGCACGTTGCAGATGCTAAAGACGTAGGCGGCACCAAAGAGCGGACCCTGAGCCATGACGTTGATGCAGGGCTTGTCGGCGTTCTGCTCGGCCCACTTGGCAGCGAGCGGGCGGGTGTACTCGACGGCCTTGCGATAGATGGGGTCGACCAAGTCGAACGCGGCCATAGCGGTCTCGTACTCGGCATAGCCCTCGGTCTGCTGTGTAAGCTCCATGGCGATCATGGTCACGACGGCGGAGTTGGTGCGGCCCATGCAGGACTCATCGACGGCCAGGCTATCGTACTGGATCTTGTAGTCGCAGACCTCGGTAAGGCCGGACTCGTCAACATAGATGGCGATGGTACTGGCGCCGTGGTCCTTGGCGACCTGGGCGGCGACGATGGTCTCCTTGGTGCCGCGCATGGACACGACCACGGCCAGGGTGTTCTCGTTGACGTAGGCCGGGGTTGCGTGCACGAACTCGTTGCTGGTATAGCTGGAGCTCACGACCTGCGTGGCCTCGTGCTCCATAAAGTACTGGGCAGGATAGTTGCCGCCGTTGGATCCGCCAGCGCCAATCCACACGACGCGCTTGATGCCGCCCTTGTCTGCCTTGTCAGCCAAAACCTGGGAGACGACATCCTTAACCTGTTCCTGAGTAGTCATCGTGCATCAGCCTTTCTTCTCGTTTGATGCTCTCGATGGCATACAAGTTACATACATGTTTTGGTTATGTCGACTAGTTGTATGCTATATTTGTCCTAGAAATTTTGTTGGTAAGGTTTTCGGCAATCCGTTACCAGCGGTTTTATTGTCATGTTGGATACATGCTTTGTTCTGTAAGCATACAAGTTAGATACAGGTTGATCGCATGAACGCTTCGTCTAAAAAGAAACTGGCCCAATACGAGCGCTTGGCAGGCACGCTGCGCGACCGCATCGCCGCCGGCACCTACGCGCGCGGAGACAAGCTGCCGTCCGAGATGGAGCTCATGGACGAATCGGGGCTGTCGCGCAGCACCGTGCGCCACGCCCTTAAGGTGCTCGTTGATGAGGGCCTGGTGCGCACCGAGCGCGGGCGTGGCGCCTTTGTGGCCGACACGCCCGCGCTCCACGAGAACAACCTAGTGTTTTCGAGCTATACCAAGCAAGTCGAAGGTCAGGGCATGAAGCCCACCACGCGCACCGTGGACTCGGGCTTTACCAAGGCGGGCGGCAGCATAGCTAAGTTCTTTGATGCCGCCGTGGGCAGCAAGCTCGTCAAACTTGTCCGTCTGCGTTATCTGGACGATGCGCCACTGTGCCTGGAGACCACCTACCTGCCGCCAAGCTTCGAGACGCTCATCGATCGCGATATCAACGGTTCTCTCTACGCCACGCTGCGACAGGAGTTCCATCGCGCACCGGCACAGGGGCACAAAACCTTTGAGGTGTGCTATGCCTCGCAAAACGAGGCGTTTTTGCTCAACGTTGAGCGCGGGCAGGCGCTGATCCTGATCACCGACTACGTCTACGACACCGACGGCCGCCCGCTCCACGTCTCCAAGCGCATCCAGCGCACCGACAGCGCCAAATACACCGAGCCCATCGGCTAGCGCACCAAACGAGGCAAACTGTACCTAATGAACGTTTTACCTGCGGTTTTATTAAATCTCAAGCCAGCATGGCACAAATGCCAACATCGCCTGGCAATACGCGCCGTCCAAGCTCAACTGTTCCTGCTCAGAATATCCAGTACCGCAAATCTAAGTGAGTAGACTTTTCGTGACCTGTCGAGCACACCAAAAACTGTCACCTCTGTGACCTGCGGTTTTACTAAGGCAGATACGCCTTGTGCTCGACCTGCGCCAAAAAGTCTACTCACTTAGTTCGAATCGAAGCCAAACGGACCCAAATCGAAGCCAAATTAAGCCCATCCGCATCAAAAGACGCGTGAATCCGTACTTCTCGCGGTGGATTGACGCTACAAAGCGGCCAAAATAAACCTGTCCCTAAATGGTGGGTTTGGGGAGGTCGGGAAACCAGATTGGTTTGGGTTGGTTGGGTGTGCGCTCAGCCAGGACCAGCTCCATCCAGCACATGTCGTACCAGCGGCCGAACTTTTGGGCGCAGCGATCGAAGGCACCCACCAGGCGATATCCCATATGGGCATGGAAATCCTGGCTGTTGTGCGTCAAGTACTCGTCGTCCTTATCGTGCGGCACGGCAATGAGCGCGCACATGTTGGTGACGCCCATCGCGACCAAGCATTGCTTGAGCGCATCGTGCAACTTGCGACCCAGCCCGCCATGGCGCACATCGCGTGCCAGGTAGATCGACGTCTCGACCGACCAGTCATAGGCCTCGCGGCTGTTAAGCGCGCTCACGTAGGCATAGCCTACCGGACGCCCGTCCAACTCCATCACCAAATACGGATAGCGCTTGAGCGTACGCTCGATGCGCCCGGCGAACTCCTCAACGCTCGGCACCTCGTATTCGCAGGTTATCGCCGTCTCGCGCACATACGGCTCATAGATGGCAAGCAACGCCGACGCGTCTTCGGGCGTCGCCAGGCGAATCGTCGGCTCGGACATCTCGGTCATACAACCCTTCTCCCTCAAAAACAAAGGCCGCCTTGCGCCAAACCCAGCGCAAGGCGGCCCCCCGTCATTACATCAGGCTACAAAACCGCCGCCAACGCGTCGATGTCCTCCTGCGTCGTGGCCCAGCTGGTGCAAAAACGCACCACCGTGTGGGTCTCGTCGTACTTTTCCCAGTACTCGATCGAGGCATGCTCGCGAATGCGGGCCATGTCCTCGTTGGGCAGAATCACAAACTGCTGGTTGGTCGGCGTCTCCAAGAAGAACTGGTAACCGCACTCGTGCAGTACGCGACGCAGCGCCTGAGCGGTCTCAATCGCCTGGCGACCAATCTCAAAATACAGGCCATCGGTAAAAAGAGCCTCGAACTGCACGCCCGTCAGGCGGCCCTTGGCCAGCAACGCACCATGCTGCTTAATACGCGGAATGGGATGCGCCGGAGCGTGCATGCCGCAAAACACCACGGCCTCGCCGCACAGAGCGCCGCACTTGGTGCCGCCGATGTAGAACACGTCACACAGCTGCGCCAGCTCGGGCAGGGTAATGTCGCACTCATCGGCCGCCAGCGCATAGGCTAGGCGGGCGCCATCCACAAACAGCGGAATCTCGCGCTTCTGGCACACTGAGTGAATCGCCGCGAGCTCGGCCTTGGAGTACAGCGTGCCGTACTCGGTCGATAGGCTCACGTACACGGCGCCCGGGAACACCGTGTGCTCGTAGCTCTCGTTTTCGTAGAACACCTGGATATAGCTCTCGAGGTCCTCGGCGTGTATCTTGCCCTCGTAGCCGGGGATGGTGAGCACCTTGTGGCCGCCAAACTCGATGGCGCCCGCCTCGTGGCAGGCGACGTGGCCGGTCTCGGCAGCAACGACGCCCTCGTACGGCGCGAGCAGCATGTCGATCACCGTCGCGTTGGCCTGCGTGCCGCCCACCAGAAAAAACACGTCGGCGTCGGGCGCCTGACAGGCCTCGCGGATAAGCTGCTTGGCACGCTCGGTGTGCGCATCGGTACCGTAGCCGGGCTGCGGCTCCATATTGGTGTCGACGAGCGCCTGCAGCACTGCCGGATGTGCGCCGTGGGAATAATCGTTGTTAAACGCGAGCATGGCAATCCTCTCTTACCGGGTATCGGCCAGATGATTCAAACGGAGCTATTGTACGCCGTTGGGATAGGCAATGCGTGCGGCAAGGCACTCAAGTGCCAGTACCAGGGCAAAACCGCAGCTCACGTCACTCAAAAAATGCGCGCCGATCACGATGCGCCCAAAGGCGACGAACGCTGCAACAACAACCGCCGCCCAAAAGATCACGCGGCGACGCGAAGGTTTTTCCTTAAAGGCTGCCGCGGGAAGCCCGGCGAGCATAAGGCCGATCGCCGCATGCGCCGTGTGTCCGCTCGCAAACGACTTGAACCCGTCCTTGATCACGCCGGCGGCGATATAGCCCCACTTGTCGGGGTTGCCGATCACCCACCACGGCTGAAAATTGAGCCCCGGCGTGACCTCGATCACGCGCATGCGCGGGCGCGACCATAACGGCTTAACAATGACGTTGAGGATGATGGCCTGAGCGACCCACACGGCCAGCACCATCAACGCCCAGCGCGTAAGCTCGTCGGGCTCGGTCGTGCGCGTGAGGCGGTAGGCGATGAAGTTGGCTGCGATGACCAATGCAAACGTCAGAACCAGCTGAAACGCAATAAGCTTGCCGCCGACGCGCAGCGATCCGATAATCTCGTAGCCGACCAGACCCACGTTGATCAAAACGCCCAGCGCAGCGAGCCACTTGCTCGCCTTGGAATCGGGGCGTGCCGAGCGCACGAGCATAACGCCCGCGATGCTCGCCGTCAGCTCGAACGGCAGCTCACCGGCCGCCTCGACAAAGCGACCGTACATGCTGCCGATGTTGAACAGCGCACTCGAGATCTGATAATCAAAGAAGCTGCCCACGCCCAGACAAAGGCACAGGACAACCGCGATAATGGCGACATCTTTCTTATAGATGTATCCGAACATGCTTTCCTTTCGATGGAACCAGATTGCCCAAATGAGGCGTTTGCAGCGTCGACCCGTTAGTCATCGTCGCTCGTGCCTAATTGCTGCAGCAGCATGAGTGCCGCGGCCACGGGGCCGGTGCCGTCGTTAGCGTCGAGACCGCGACCCAGGCCGCTGCCCGCGCCGGCACCCGCCTTGTAGGGCACCGAGAGCTTGCGACTCTTGGGGAAGTTCACCGCGCCATAGCGGGTCTTTAGTTCAAAAGCCACCTTCTTGGGCACGTCGACGCCCAAAAACGTGATGCGGCCGCCACTGAGTGTGACGCTCTCGAGTCCCAGGCGCTCGCCGCGGATACGGATGCGAGCGCGATTGAACAGGTTGAGTCCCGCCAACGGCAGCTCACCGTGCGCGGCCTCGGTCTCCTCCTGCACCTCGTCGACACTCTCCAGGTCCTCAGCCGCCGCGAGCTTACGGTACACGAGCACGCGCTGGTCCACCGCCGGCATGTACTCCTCGGACAAGAAGTAGTCGGCCGGCAGGTTGATGCCCACGCTCGCCGCCTCCACGTCGGCATCGTCGTCGCCGCGCGCCTCGGCCACGGCCTGTCCCAGCATCTGCGTAAACAGGTCAAAGCCCACACTCGACAGGTTACCGTGCTGCTCGGCACCCATGAGCGAACCGGCGCCGCGGATCTCCAGGTCGCGCATGGCGATGCGCATGCCGCTGCCCAGGTCCTGGAACTCGGAAAGCGCGGTCAGGCGCGCCGTGGCCTCCTCGGTAAGCGGCAGCTCGCCGGGGAACATAAAGTACGCGTATGCCTGCGTGGCCGAGCGGCCCACGCGGCCCTTAAGCTGGTAGAGCTGTGCCAGGCCCAGGCGCTGCGAATCCTCGATGATGAGCGTGTTGGCCGTTGCATTGTCGATGCCGCTCTCCACGATGGTCGTGGCGATAAGCACGTCGATCTTCTTGGTCGCGAACTCGATCATCACGTCCTCGACCTCGCGCGGGCTCATCTTGCCGTGCGCCACGCCCACGCGCGCCTCGGGCGCGGCCTCGTGCACGCGCGCCACGGCGTCGTCGATGGTCTTGACGCGGTTGGACACGTAGTACACCTGGCCTCCGCGACCCACCTCCAGGCGAATCGCCGCACTTACCACGTCGGGATCGTACTCTCCCACGTGCACGATCACGGGACGACGCCCGGTCGGGGGTGTGGTGATCAGGCTCATGTCGCGCACGCCGCTCGTGGCCATCTGCATGGTTCGCGGAATCGGCGTTGCCGAAAGCGTGAGCACGTCGATTTGCTCGCGCAGGTTTTTGAGCTGCTCCTTGTGCTGCACACCAAAGCGCTGCTCTTCGTCGATGATCACCATACCCAGGTTCTTGGGGTTCACATCGGCAGAAAGCAAGCGGTGCGTGCCGATGAGCACATCGATCGTGCCCTCGGCAAACGCCTTGAGCGCGCGCTTTTGCTGCGCCGGGGTGCGGAAGCGGCTGAGCACCTCGACCTCCAGGCCAAACGGAGCAAAGCGCTCAAAGAATGTCTCGTAGTGCTGCTGGGCCAGAATGGTCGTGGGACAGAGCACCATGACCTGGCGGCCGGAGTCAACGCACTTAAACGCCGCGCGCAGGGCGACCTCGGTCTTGCCGAAGCCCACGTCGCCGCACAGCAGGCGGTCCATGGGCTTGGGCGCCTCCATGTCGGCCTTAATGTCGGCGATGGCCTCCAGCTGGTCGCGCGTCTCGTCGTAGGGGAAGCTCTGCTCCATCTCGATCTGCTCGGGCGTATCGGGCGGACAGGCGATACCGGTAATCGACGAGCGGCGCGTATACAGGTCGACCAGGTCAAACGCCAGCTTTTTGGCATTCTTGCGCGCCTTGTTGGTGGCCCGCGTCCAGTCGGCGGTGTTGAGCCTGGTCAAGCGCGGTTTATCGCCGTCGGGACCAACGTAGCGCGTAATGCGGTCAACCTGCTCCAGTGGCACGTAGAGCTTGTCGCCATCGGCGTATTCCAGCAAAAAGTAGTCGCGTTCCTTGCCGCCCACTTCCTGGCGCGCGATCTCGCTAAAGAGCGCGATGCCGTGGGTAGCGTGCACCACGTAGTCGCCCGGCTTAAACGGGAAGGTGATCTGCGTAATGTCAACCTTGCGGCGG
>CABSMB010000009.1 GCA_902478705.1 uncultured Collinsella sp.
GCGCACGGTAGGCGATCGCTTGCGGGTGATTACCGCCGAAGCAATCGCTCACAACCACGTCGTAGCGACGATGCCCAACGCTTGTCACGCCCAGGTACGAGCGCGCCTCGGCGGTAATCACCCGCAAGCGATCGCCTACCGTGCGCTCCAGCTCCTCCAAGTAGAACCAGCGACGCGCCAGACGCGTAATTTCGGCATCGTACTCAATGACATCCATGCGCAGGCCCTCATGCGACATCAGCGCATACTTGGGATAGGCAAACCCGCCCCCGCCCAGCATAAGCATGCGGTCGATACCATGCCCGCAAGCATCACGCATTGCATCCTCGGCCTCAAACACATCGTCAAATGCGCGATAGTACGCAAAGACCGGCTCCGCCCAACGATCGCCAACATAGCTCGCGCTTTGGTAGACGCCGCCCTGTACGAGCACACGGACCTCGTCACCGCTCTCGTCGTGCAAGCGTTTCACACGCGCCAACCCATTGCGGGTTCGCGCAACCTGCAGACAGGCAGCACGAACAGCGACGGCAGCCGCACCGAGCGCCGCAGCTCCCAGGGCAACGCCGGCAACGACGCCGGCGGAAACACTCGGCTTGTTCATCTAGAGCTCCTTTTGCAGATAGAGGCCATGGTCGTAAAAACCAAGGTGGCGATAGTACTCACGCGTGCCAATCGCGCTGATCACATTGATGTGTGTATATCCCGCATCCTGAGCAATCTGGCACGCACGTTCCACGAGCGAACGTCCCAGACCGTGATGCTGAGCCGCCTGGCCCTGATCGCCCACACGCGCCGCCATGCCATAGACGTGCACCTCGCGAATCATCGCCTCGTCCGGCAACGTCGGCAACTCGTCCGCATGCGCGGCAACAAACGCGCGATCGGGCAGCGACAGGCGCAAAAAGCCGGCGATCTTGCCCTCGGGCGTCACCCACTGCAAAAAACGTTCGCTCGTCACCGGCGTCTCGTAAGCAACCTCATCAAGAGAGAGCTCATCCAAATCGGCACCCGCGGTACTGATCTCGCGATAGCGGATCTCACGCACCTTTGCGCCCTCGCCGCGAGCTGCCAAGCGATTCTCGACGAGCTGACGCAGGTTAGGCTTCTTATTGCCCACCATAATGTCGTCGGAGCTAAAGTCGCGAATCATACGGCTGATACGGCAAAACGCCGGCGTCACCACAATGTCGTCGGCCAGCACGTCGAGTAGCTCTTCCTCGGTATAGGGACGCCACTCGCCACGCTCGTAGCAGCCCACCAGACGCGAGCCCTCGATAAGCGCGCACGGGTAGACCTTGACCTCGTCGGGCATAAAGGCGCCCTCGGTCATAAAGCGCTCGTAGTCGCGTTTGTCCCCCTCGGGCGTAGCGCCCAGCAAGTTGAGCATAAAATGCGCGTGGATCTTAAAGCCAAACAGTCTTGCAAGCGAAAACGCACGCTCAATCTGAGCCACCGTAATGCGACGCTCGTTAATGTCGAGCAGGTGCTGGTCGAGGCTCTGAATACCCATCTGGATCTTGGTGCAGCCCAGGCGGCGAATGAGCGTAAGCGCCTGCGGCGTCACGGCATCAGGGCGGGTCTCGATAACGAGCCCCACCACGCGATGCTTCGCCGTCTCGTTAATGCGCTGCTGGAGTTCGAGCTCTTCCATCGTGGCTGTCTGCCACTCGGCGACCTCGCCCCACGGCGTGCCGGGACCGTACAGGCGACGCACCGCACGGTTGTAGCCGCCCACGGCAGCATCCACGCGCTCCTGCTCGTCGGCAACGCCGCTCGCAAGCTCAACCTCGTCGGTCGCAATACCGGCAGCCCGATAACGCTCGCGACGCTCCGCCACCACGGGCGGCAACGCATCGGCAGGAGCATTGTCAAGCAGGCGCCCCGCCTCGGCACGGCTGATGCCAGGACGCGCCAACATGGGGTTTGCCGCCACACCAGCCACGGCATCGTCATTGAGCGCACGGAAGAGCTCCGACGTAAACCATGTCTGGTAGCCCTCCGGATAGTCACTCCACGTGCCGCCGAGCACGATGAGCTCAATCTTGTCGGTCGCATGTCCCATCTGCGAAAGCGCCGTCAGACGAGCGCTCACCTGCAGATACGGATCGAAGCAGTTCTGCTCCGCACGAGCGCACGCCGGCTCGGCATGCAGATAGCTTTTAGGCATGCGCAAGTCGTTGGGGCAAAACAGGCAATCACCCGAGCAAGGCCACGGCTTAGTAATGACAGTAATGGTTGCCACGCCCGAGGCCGTACGGCGCGGCTTCATACGCAGCACCTGCAGCAGTTGACGCTCCAGCCCGGCATCGACATTCCATCCAGCCCAACGAGCCGGCTCTTCACGTTTAACCCGCTGGTAAAACGGCAGCAGGCGACGCTTGGCAAGATCGCGTTTGTCGGCACCCTCGCGGCGCGCCTCGGCGTGTATCAGTTTGACGAGCGCCTTGTCGTCCACGGTCTCACCGCAACGCAGGACCTCGAGTATGTTCAAGATAATCTGTTCCATGTCCCCATTGTAAAGGCAAAGGCGCCGGAGCCAACCTCGGCCCCGACGCCTCCATCAAAGAGCACGCCTATATGCACCGGTCTCCGAAAACCACACGTCACTCCGGATCAAACGACATGTCGCCCGAACCGACCTTAAAACGATACGTGGCAGACTTATCACCGTTGTCGAATTCAAGATTCAATATGGTCTCGCCATCGTAGCCAAGCGGAAGGAAATCGCTCTCGAAGTCACCGCTGCCCACGGTAAGGCTCGCCTTAAAGCCCGTAGAGTTCGGAACCGCTATCTCCACATCGCCCGAGTCCACGCTTACGTCCATCGACTTCGCGGGGGCCTGGTAGAGCTCGAACGTCGCATCGCCCGAACCTACCTTGGCATTCAGGGCGTCGGTTACAGTGCCCGCAAACTCAACGTCTCCCGAGTCCAAAGTCAGGTTGAGGTCATGGCACGCAATGTCCGTGACCGTCAGGTCTCCCGATTCTACATTCGCTGTAATGCCCACCATGTTATTGGCAACTTCGCGCGGCAGTTCGACGGTTACCGTGCGGTCAATGGCGCGCTCGTCATCGCAATCGAACTGGCGAAGCTTGAGCGTAGAACCCTTAACCTCGGCCAGATTCTGAGTGGCAGCATCGTAGGTAGCTACCCCCTTTGCAACACGACCGCTCTCGATGACACGCACCTGCCCGCCGGAAACGCACTTGATCTCAACCTCACCCGATGTCACATCCAGGTCAAGGGACTGGAATGAGTCGGCATCAAACGTTTCGCTCGAAAGCTGCCGAGACTGAGCGGAATAGTTACCGCCATCCAAAGAATCGTCCCCGTCAACCACATCGTCCATACCGGACAAACCGGATGCAATATCGCCGAGATCCCACGGGCCATCAAAATGAAACAATATCCGCGAAGTGCCAAAGATAAGCCCGATGATGAGCACGAACGCTCCGATACCGACGCCCAGGCGGACCTTGGACTCATGCGAGAGCTTCATCATTCATCACCTTCTTTGGCGCTCGGCTCAGCGGCGGTCGAGGAAGCCACGTCAGTATCAACCGCAGCGGAAACATCCTGAGCCTTAGCCGCCTCCGGCGCCGGACCAACCTGAATATCCCCGCGTGCCCAATCGCCATCGAGCGCACGCGCCACCCAGTGATAGATGGGGATTGTAAAGAAGATCAGCGCGGCAAAGGAGCCACCAAACAGGAACATCAGCAAAAAGAACAGCAGCCAGCACACGGCCCAATACGGAAACGACTGGAACGGACCTTTCCCCGGAGTCGAGCCAGCTGCGCCGCCACTCGTCACCTGCGCCGTAGCGGCATTGGCGGCCTGCGCACTCCAGCTTGCCGCTTGCGCCGCCTTGGCCGCAGCATCACTCGCCTGCGTAGCTGCCTCCGTGGCGCGCGCCGCCGCCTCATGGGTGCGGGCACGTTCTGCCGCCTCGGCCTCGCGCTGACGGGCGCGGTCCTCGTTCTCAAACTCGATATCGTCCTCGATCTCATCGCTCGGATTGAGCAGCTCGTCCAGGCTCACGCCATAGAGCTTGGCGAGCGAGATCAGGTTCTCGGTATCGGGCGAGCTCTCCGCGCGCTCCCATTTACTGACCGCCTGGCGCGACAGCCCCAGCTTTCGCGCCAGCCCTTCTTGGCTAAAACCCTTGCTGCGACGAAGGTCGGCGAGCCGCTGCGCAGTTTCTACATTCATGGTTCCTCCTATGCTTTTGCCAGCCGTGCCGCCGGACCGTTTTTGTTCTTAAGGCGCCTTGCACAGTTAAAAATCTATCCGCCACCGCCAAAAACATGCCACCTATTCTAGTGAGATTTTTGACAACCGACGGTTGCGGGCGCATATGAGCTGCGGAAATGTGTCTAAACAGAGCAATGACCCGTCGCTCGGTTGTCCCCGTTGCGGCGTTAACGGTAGTATGGTCGTACTGTTTATTCCGCACCGCCAACGGAGGGAGTCCCGCGCCGTGAACCGCGATTTCGCCTCATCGCTCATCCAGCTCAACAATACGTTCTATCGCGAACACTCCGCCTCCTTTTCCGATACGCGCCAGGCCCCGTGGCCCGGCTGGGTGCGCACCATGGATATCGCGCTTGGGCAGCTCGACGTCGCCACCATCGAGCATCCCGTCCGCGTCTTCGATCTTGCCTGCGGCAACATGCGCTTCGAGAACTTTGCCGCCGGCGGCACGCTTGCCGCCAAGGGCGTAGACGGCACGAGCCCCTCGGCAGACGCCAGCTGCCCCTTTGAGTTCTACGGCGTCGACTCATGCCAGGATTTGGCCATCGATGCGCGCGGCCACGCCCTGCGCATCCCTAACTTACACTTCCAAGAACTCGACGTGCTCGATGCTCTCATGAAGCTCAACCCCGCCGAGACGCCCGACGCGCTCTTTGACGCACCGCTCGCCGATATCTCGGTGTGCTTTGGCTTTATGCACCATGTGCCGTCGTGTGAGTACCGCGTACGCGTGCTCGACGCCCTGGTGCGCCAGACGCGCCCGGGCGGCATCATCGCCATCAGCTTTTGGGAGTTTATGAACGACGAGCGCATGGCGCGCAAGGCCGTTCGCGCCGAAGCCCGCGCCGAGCTCACCCCGCCGTTTGAGGGTTACGACTCCGCACAGTTTGAGGCAGGCGACCACCTCATCGGCTGGCAAAACGACCGCCACGCTTACCGCTATTGCCACCACTTTGACGATCAGCAGATCACCGACCTGGTGCGCGGCGTGCGCACGTTCTACAAGAGTGGCGAGGTCCCTGTGCGCGAACTTGAGCGCTTCCACGCCGACGGTCGTAGCGGCGAGCTCAACCGCTACGTAATCCTTAAGCGCTTGTAGGCGTCAGCGATTCGTCGCTGAGCCGCACCGCATCTTTCGGGCAAATCGCGCCCACCCCTTCCAACCCATTGCCGGAACGCACGGTCATGCGTTCCATACTTATAACCAAGGAGCCTCATGGGAGCCGTCCACGTTCGCACGCCTAAGAACTTTGTGCTCGAGGAGCGCCTGGAGCGCTACGCCGACGCCATCGAGACGGGCCCCGAGGCCTATGCGGGACATTGGCGCGAGGCGTGTACGCCGGCTGGCGGCAAGCCCTTCGCCCGGCTTCATCTCGATCTGGGCTGCGGCAAAGGAACCTACCTAGTCGAGCGCGCCCACCGCGAGCCCAACACACTCTTTATCGGCATGGACCAGGAACCCATCTGCATTGCCTACGCCGCGCAGAAGATTTGCGAGCAGGAGCTGCCCAACGCTCTCGTCTTGCCACGAGGCGCCGCATCGCTGCCGCGGCTGTTTGCCACAGGCGAGCTCGATGCTGTCACTATCAACTTTCCCACGCCGCAGCCCAAGGCCAAATACGCCAAAAAACGCCTCGTCCATGTCGACCATCTAATGCTGTACCGTCCGCTCTTCGCAGCTGGCGCCACTGTCACGCTGCGCACCGACAGCAAGCCGCTGCGCGACTACGCCCTGGGCCAGTTTGCCGCGGCCGGCTACGACACGCTTTGGGTAAGCGATGACGTACGCCGCGATCATCCCGAGCATCCCGAGACCGAATACGAATGCCGCACGCGCGAGATGGGCGCCGTCGTCTATGGCATCTGTGCCACACCCGGCGCGCAGCCGACCGACGAGCAGCTCGCGGCAGGCCGGGCGCAGGAGCAGAGCCTCGCCTGCTATCTGCCCGACGACCTCGATGAGCTCACCTACGTGCCCCTCGGCATGGAAGAAGCCGTCGAGAACTTTAAGAACCGCGCCCGCAAGGGCAAGAAGCGTTTACCGCAGGAGTCCTAGAGGCCTCTGATGGTCGCGGCGTCGGCAAACAAGCGCAAATAGCCGCCGGCGAACGACCCTCAAATCTAAGTGAGTAGACTTTTTGCAATAGCCAAGCACAACCCGCATAGCGAAAAATAAAACCGCAGGTAGAGCCCTTGCGCAAAAGCCATGTGCTCACGATATTGCAAAAAGTCTACTCACTTAGCTGGCAGCTGCGCCAAAGGGCTGGGCAGAACGCCCATTTCCTGCATTTTCTCGCGTGCCGGCGCCCCACGCCGCCGCTACGCCATAATGGATGGCGGACAAACGCGAGAGAAAGCAAACCACATGGCACAGACCACGACAGATTCTTCCGCCAGCACCGTTTCCGGCGCCGGCGCCGCCAGCTCGTTCTCGGGCGGCACGGGCACCGAGGCCGAGTTCGGCTCGCTCGGTGCGCTCTCCCCCCCCTGGTGGGAGCCCGAGGACGGCAGCGAGCCCGAACCATGGCTCACGCCCGATCAGGCCTTCGAGCGCTTCTTTGAATGGACGAGCGACCGCGGCATTGAGCTGTGGGACCACCAAGAAGAGGCCCTGATGGACCTAGCCGCCGGTGACCATGTCATTTTGGGCACGCCGACCGGCTCCGGCAAGTCGCTTGTCGCGCTGGGCATGCTCTTTATGGGCATGGCGCAGGGCAAGCGCTGCTATTACACGGCCCCCATCAAGGCCCTGGTCAGCGAGAAGTTTTTTGACCTGGTGCAGGTGCTCGGCCGCGATAACGTCGGCATGATCACCGGCGACACGCATATCAACACCAAGGCGCCCGTCATTTGCTGCACAGCCGAGATCCTTGCCAACGACGCGCTGCGCGAAGGCGAGGATGCCGATGTGGGCTGCGTCGCCATGGACGAGTTCCACTACTTTGCCGACCCCGACCGCGGCTGGGCCTGGCAGGTGCCGCTGCTCACCCTGCCCCACACGCAATTCATGCTTATGAGCGCCACGCTCGGCGACGTCACCGCGATCGCCGCCTCGCTCGAGGAGCACACCGGCGCCACCTGCGACCTGGTCGTCGACGCCCCGCGCCCCGTGCCGCTGAGCTACGACTACGTGACGACCTCGCTCGAGGGCACCGTCGAGCTCGCGATGCGTCGCGGCGAGGCCCCGCTCTACATCGTGCACTTTAGCCAGGATGCCGCGCTTGCAACGGCACAGTCACTCGCCAACTTTGGCATCGCCAGCAAGGAGCAGCGCGAGGCCATCAAAGAGGCGGCCAAGGGCACGAGTTTCTCAACCGCCTTCGGCAAGATCCTCAAGCGTCTGCTTGGCTGCGGCGTCGGCGTGCACCACGCCGGCATGCTGCCGCGCTATCGCTTGCTGGTCGAGCGCCTGGCGCAGCAGGGCCTGCTGCCCGTCATCTGCGGCACCGATACGCTCGGCGTCGGCATCAACGTGCCCATCCACACCGTGGTGCTCACCGCGCTCACCAAGTTCGACGGATACAAGATGCGTCGCCTGCGCGCCCGCGAGTTCCATCAGATTGCCGGCCGCGCCGGCCGCTCGGGCTTTGACACCGAGGGCATGGTCATTGCCGAGGCACCGGAGCACGAGATCGAGAACGCCAAGCTCATGGCCAAGGCAGGCGACGACCCCAAAAAACTCCGCAAGATCAAAAAGAAGAAGGCCCCCGAGGGCTTTGTCACCTGGAACAAGCAGACCTTTGAGCGCCTGATCGAGACGCAGCCCGAGACACTCAAGCCGCGTCTGCGCATCACGCACTCCATGGTGATTAGCGTGGTCGAGCAGGGCGGCGACGCCCGCGCCCGCGTACACGACCTCATCGAGACGAGCCTGCAAACGCCTGAGGAAAAGGCGAAGCTCGAGGTTCGCGCCGATGAGATCTTTGCCACGCTCATCGACTCCGGCGTCGTCGTGCGCACCGAGGTGCCGCCCGCACCCGACGCCCCGGCTGACGCCGCGCCTGACATCGACTACGCACTGACGGTCGACCTGCCCGAGGACTTTGCGCTCGATCAGCCGCTTTCGCCGTTCCTTCTCGCCGCGCTGGAGCTGCTCGACCCCGAGAGCGAGACCTATACCATGGATCTGATCTCTATGGTCGAGGCCACGCTCGAGGACCCCAAACAGGTGCTGCGCGCACAGGAGCGCGCCGCACGTGATCGCGCCATGGCCGAGATGAAGGCCGACGGCGTCGAATATGAGAAGCGCCTGGAGCGCATCCAGGATGTCACCTACGAAAAGCCGCTCGAGGACCTGCTCGATGCCGCCTTCGACAAGTACTGCCAAGAAGTGCCCTGGGCCAACGACTACCAGCTCTCGCCCAAGAGCGTCCTGCGCGACATGCTGGAGAGCGCGAGTGATTTTAAGGGCTATATCCAAAAGCTCGGCATCGCCCGCTCCGAGGGTATTCTGCTGCGCTACCTGGCCGAGGCCTACCGTTCCCTCGATCGCACCGTGCCCATCGAGAAGCGCGATGAGCGCTTGCGCGACATCATTTCGTGGCTCGGCTTTGTGGTGCGCTCGGTCGACTCGAGTCTGGTGGACGAGTGGGAGAACGCCGGCAACCCGGCCGCCCTCGACGCCGCGCCGCCGCAGGGCATCGATGAGGTTGTGGCAGACCGCCGCGGCTGCACGCTGCTGGTGCGCAACGCGCTTTTCCGCCGCGTGACCCTTGCGGCCCGCGGGCACGTCCGTGCCTTGGGCGAGCTTGACGAGGATTGGGGCATGAGCGAGGTTCGCTGGCAAAAGGCACTCGACGCCTACCATGAGCAGCACGAGGAGATCCTCACCGACGGCGACGCCCGCAGCGCAGCGATGTTCAGCATCGACGAGAGCGATGAGAAGACCGATCACGTGTGGCACGTACATCAGATCTTTGCCGACGAGGATGGCGACCACGACTTTGGCATCATGGGCGATGTCGATCTGGACGCCACGCAAGACGGCGGCGAGGTCATCTTCAAGAACTATCGCGTCGGCTTTATCGAGGATTTGCTCGAGGATTAGCCGGACGCAATGGAACGAAACAAAGCGGGGCCGCTGGCAGCATCGCCAGCGGCCCCGCTTTTTGCGCGATACGCTATCCTCTACTCGGCATCCTCGACCTCATACGAATCGGCCTCGGCGGGCTCATCGTCCGCGCCCGTTGCCGTCTCGCGCGCCTCGTCAAACGCCGCCTTCATGGTCTTGTTGCCCCAAGTGAGCTTGCGGATTGTAAGCTCATCAGCCTTATTGTGGGCCAAGCGCAGGTTCTCGGTACTGCGACGCAGGTCGTCTTTGGTCTTCTCGAGCTGTTTGATGGCAGCGTCGATCTCCTTGATGGCCGATTCGAACTGTTTGCTCGCCAAGTTGTAGTTGCGCGAGAAACCATCCTTGAACTTTTCCATCTTGGCTTCGAAGTTCGTGACGTCGATATTCTGCTGTTTGTACTCCGCCAGCTCCTGCTTATAGCGCAGCGAGCCCATAGCAGCATTGCGCAGCAGCGTGATCATGGGAATGAAGAACTGCGGGCGGATCACGTACATCTTCTCGTAGCGATAGCTCACGTCCACGATACCCGCGTTATAGAGCTCACTCTCGGGCTCGAGCAGGGTGCAGAGCACCGCGTACTCGCAGCCTTTCTGTCGGCGATCGTGGTCGAGCTTCTTAAAGAAATCCTCGTTCTTGTGCTTGGTCGCGGTCTCGTCGTTCTCATTTTTCATCTCGAACATAATCGAGATGATCTCGTTGCCGCTCGCGTCGCACTCACGGAAAATGAAGTCACCCTTGGTGCCCTCGGATGCATCGTTGTCTTTCTCGAAATACGCGCTGGGAAACGCCGTCATACGCAAGCGATTGAACTCGGTCTCGCAGTGCTGCTCGAGCGACTCGCCCACCATCTTGGTGGACAGGCGTACCTTCATGTCCTTCAGGCGCTCAATCTCTTCGTCCTTATAGCGAATCAGCTCATCGCTCGCACGCTTGGCCTGTGCAAGCTCGAGCTCGTGGGCAGCCTTGGCCTGCTCCTCGCGAGAATCGCGCACCGCAAGCTCGCTCGTGAGCTTCGCGCGTGCCTCATCGCGCTCACGCTCCGCCGCGGCGACCGCCTCCGACAGGTTCATTTTTGCCGTCAGCTCTTGCTCGCGCAGCTGCGCACGCAGACCCTCTACCTCCTGCGCAGACTGAGCCTTTGCGGCGGAGAACTTCTCCTGTACCTTCGCCTGATAGTCTGCAAGTGTGCGCTCGGCTTCGCTGCGAGCGGCATCAAGCTCGCGCTGCGACTCGGCAGCGGCAGCGGCAAGCGCCATCTCCTGGGCCTTGCCTGCCGCGGAGAGCTTCGCCTGCAGCTCGGCAATCTGGGCATCGCGTGCGGACAGGTCATTTTGAGCGGCATTGCGCACCGCGGCCTCGGCAAGCTTGGCTTCGTCATCCTTGCGCCCCAGCTGCGCACGCAGACTATCGATCTCGCGCTGCAGCTCGGCGTTTTCCTTTTGAGCATCGGCACGAGCCTCAACAGCCGCACGCTGGCTTGCGCTCTCGCGCTCTGCGGCAGCACCCTCGAGCTTGGCACGCAGCTCGGCAAGCTCGGCGTCGCGCTTGGCAACTTCCTGCGCCAGTTCCTGAGCCGCAGCGTTTTTCTGCTCAACGAGTCGAGCGTTACGCTCCGACTCCGCTTCCTGCAAGGCGGCAGCCGAGCGCGAGCGCTCAAGCTCCAAAGCCTGCTCGCCCTCGCGCTGGACGGCCTTCACGCGTTCATCTAGGTCGCGCGAGAACTCCGCATCGCGCACCTGTTTGACGATGTCCGCATAGCCGGACGCATCGACCTTAAAGACTTCGCCGCAATGCGGGCACTTGATCTCGTTCATACCAGCTCCTCGATGGACGCAAATTTCAACCGCCTACACTCTACCGCGCCATGCGGACAAAAAAGGCGCCGCCGCCAGAATGGCAACGGCGCCAGAACCACCACAAAGGTACCTGTCCTTTGTGGTGGTTCGAGAACTACAGTCCAAAGAAGCCAAGGATTTGATCTCGGCTTACGGGCTTGTACTCGTTGGCATCGAGACCAACATCGTAGCGAAAGATAGGGCGCTCGCGGTCGCGGTTACGCGTGTTGGTGCGGTCTCCCCTGCTGTGGATATGCCCGTGCAGCATAATGGCACCGCGCGCCTTGCCGTTCCAGCTGAGCATGGGGTAGTGGCTCAAAACCAGGCGATGCCCTTTAGCATAGCCGGGGGCAATCTCCAGGTAATCGAGTACGTTATCCCAAATGTGCGGTGCGTCCGGATCTTCCCAATCGCCGTCATGGTTACCCCGTATGAGCGTCACGTTTTGGCAGGCAATTCGCTCGCGCAGACACACGGCCTCCGCCATGGGCAGCCGATACGTAAAGTCTCCCAGGATGTAGAGGCGGTCGTCCGCAGCAACGCACTCGTTAATGGCGTCAATAACCTTGCGGTTCATCTCCTCGACAGAGGCGAACGGCCGATCCATATCGTGCAGGATATTCGTATCGCCCAAGTGCAGGTCGGCGGTAAACCACATCATCGTCTGTGCCCTCATTTCGCAACGCGTCTAACACGTGCCTAGTATACAGACGCTTTGGCGCCGCGGTTACCCAAAGAGCCCGCCAAACAATCCACGGCGGCGCTTGTCATTCTTTTTCGATGCGTCGCCTTGCGTGTTCTTATCCTTCCGCTTTTTCCGATCCTGCTCCAGCTCATCGTCATCAAGCAGCAAGTCCCACTCAAACGGATCATCCGTCAGATCGAACAGGTCGTCGTCATCAAACATGACAGTCTCCCCTAACGGCTAGCGGGCATCCGCCACATAAAGGCCAACGCGCACCTGATGCCAGGGGCTGCGTTCGGGCGCAACCTGCTGCACACGGGCCTCGAATACGTCTTCGTGCCCGTAATACATCATCACGGACAGCGGGCCGACCTCATTTCCCGGAACATAGCCGAGCTTAGTCTTGCCATAATAGATCGCGACCGCCTCGGGATCATGGGGGTTATCGCGCTCGGCACACAGTGTCAGCTTATCGCCTGCTTTTAGATCACCCAGGACCAATGCGCCGTCGGCATACTGAAATCCTGCGATGTGAAACGATGAAAGGACACGTGAAGGCTCGTACATAACAGCTCCTCTAACGGCCGGAATAACCGGCGCTTAACCTTATAGAGAAGTCTACGAAGTCGTGCGGACACAAATTCATACGCCCGTGTCTTTTCGACCGTTTGTCGCGACGCTTGCGCGATGGAACGCTTGCAGATAAGATAGGAATACGGATGGCACCCGTTGCCGCGGGTCTTGCCAACTCCGATACACGTTTACATCGTGAGAAGTGGCCGTCTTCGCTTACGCGGGGGCGGCTATTTCGTTCGGCCGATAAACAGGCCGAGTTCAATAGCCGCGATCAACAACGCCAATAACGAAATAACATCGCTTACGCTCATACCAATTCCCTTCTAAAGGGAGTTGGCCCATCCGTACCCCATAGCAGTAGTCTATCGCAAATTGCGGCTAATAGGAACACTTGTTCGTATGAGCCGCGCTATTTTTCTAGTGCACAAACATGCGCACGAACTTGTGCTTCCAACTTGCGTAGGGCGCATAGCGGAACGGCACGTCCAGCCATGTCGCCTTGTTCACAATGCTCTTCTTTTGGCTAAACGTATCGAAGCTCTCGCGGCCATGGTACTGCCCCATGCCGCTTGCGCCCATGCCGCCAAAGCCCATATGGCTCGTAGCCAGATGCATGATCGTATCGTTGACGCAGCCGCCGCCAAAGGGCACATAGCGCACAAAGCGCTGCTGCACCGCGCGATTCCGGCTAAAGATATACAGAGCCAGCGGCGTCGGTCGATTCGTAATAAACGCCTCGGCCTCATCCAGACTCTCAAACGTCAGCACCGGCAAGATGGGACCAAAGATCTCCTCCTGCATTACGGCATCCTCGGGCGTCACGCCGTCCAAGATCGTCGGCTCAATCTTGAGCGAGGCCTCGCGCGCCGCGCCTCCCAGCACAACCTTGTCGGGGTCGATCAGTCCGCGCACGCGCGCGAAATGCTTGGCGTTGACGATATGGCCGTAGTCCTCGTTGTCGAGCGGGTGCTCGCCAAACATGCGGCGAACTTCCTCCTTGATGAGACCCAACAGCTCGTCGTGCACGCGCGCATCGACCAGCAGATAGTCGGGCGCCACACAGGTCTGGCCCACGTTAAGCCACTTGCCAAAGGCGATACGCCGCGCCGCGACCTTCAAATTTGCGGAGGCGTCCACGATGCAGGGGCTCTTGCCGCCCAGCTCAAGCGTCACGGGTGTGAGATTTTTGCTCGCGCGCTCCATGACGAGCTTGCCGACCGGAACGCTGCCGGTAAAGAAGATTTTGTCCCAGCGCTCATCGAGCAGCGCCTCGTTCTCGGCACGGCCGCCCTCGACGACCGTCACCAGACGCGGATCAAACGCCTCCTCGCAAATCTGCCTGAGCACCGCGCTCGAGGCCGGCGCATAGGCGCTCGGCTTGATGACCACCGTGTTGCCCGCAGCGAGTGCGCCGGCAAGCGGCTCGAGCGTCAGCAAAAACGGGTAGTTCCAAGGCGCCATGATCAGCGTCACGCCATAGGGCACGGCTTGTGTCTTGCACACGCTAATAGCATTGGCGAGGTCGCACGGGCGCAGGCGCGGGCGACTCCATCGAGCCACATGCGCAATCTGATGACGAATCTCGGAAAGCGACGTGCCGATCTCGCACATATACGCCTCGTCATGCGACTTGCCCAAATCGGTCTTGAGCGCATGGGCGATATCGTCCTCGTGCGCCCGGACCGCGTCGCGCAGACGAACGAGCGCGCGGCGGCGAGCATCGACATCAAACGTGGTATGCGTCTTAAAATAGGCGCGCTGGCTGCTAACGATGCGCGCGATTTCCTCGGTGTTCATGGACCCTCCTAGTTCTCGTCCTCAAACATACCATCCGCAACGACCTCGTACATATGCTCGAGCTCCAAACGGTCCATCAAAAGCGGAACGGGGTATAGCGGATTGGCCTCGGCATCGGCATGGGCCGCCATTTGCGGAATATCGGAGCGGCGAATACCCGAGATATATTTGGGAATCCCCAAGGCCTCGTTCATGCGATCGACCCAATCGATAAAAGCCTCGGCGGCCAAGCCGTCCTGTGCGTTAGCCGGCGCAATGCCCGCCATGCGAGCAAGATCGGCAAGCTTGGGAACTGCAGTTTCGCCATAAGCGCGCAGCATGTGCGGCAGGATAATGGCGTTGGCCAAACCGTGCGGAATGCCGTATCGGCCGCCCAGACTGTGCGCGATGGCATGCACATATCCAACATAGGAGCGCGTAAATGCGACGCCCGCCTTATACGCCGCCGAAAGCATATTGCGGCGCGCACGCATGTTGTCGCCATGCCCATAGGCCTCGAGCAAATTGTCGTGAATGAGCTGAACCGCCTGGCGCGCCATCTTGCGCGTGTAGGGCGTGGTGCTGCGGCCGATAAAGGCCTCGACGGCATGCGTCAGGGCATCCATACCCGTCTGCCCCGTAATGGACGCCGGCAACCCACGCGTAAACTCGGGGTCGTGCACCGCAAAGCGCGGAATGAGCACAAAGTCATTGATGGGATACTTATAGTGCGTCTCGTCGTCGGTAATCACCGCCGCGAGCGTGACTTCGCTTCCCGTACCGGCGGTGGTGGGAACCGCGATAAGCAGCGGCAGGAGACGGTGAACGCGCAACAGGCCGCGCATCTTGTTGATGGGCTTGTTTGGCTGCGCAATGCGCGCGCCCACGCCCTTGGCGCAGTCCATGGCCGAACCGCCACCAAAGCCGATAATGGCCCGGCAATTGTTTTCGCGATACAGCGCCGCCGCTTCCTCCACATTCGAGACCGTGGGGTTCGCACGCGTTTCGGCATAGACCGTAACGCCAATCCCCTTGGACGCGAGCGCGCGCTCGAGCGGCGCCGTGAGCCCCAGGCGAGCAATGCCGGGATCCGTCACGATGAGAGCGTGCTCGATCGAGCGCTTTTGAAGCACCGCAGGCACATCCTCGGCATGCTCCAAAATACGCGGCTCGGTATAGGGCAGGATCGGCAATGCGATGCGAAAAACCGTCTGATATGTTCGGCACCAGGCACGACGGGCTAGATGCATAAAGGAAACTCCTTCATTTGTTGATTGGTCAACATTTGCTCGACCGATTGTACTCAGCGGCGGTCAAAGACGGCCTGCCAATCGTTAATCAATCAACATCTTCATATCTCAAAATTGTTTTATTAAAAATCATTCCTAATAGGCTTCACATTTGGTTGCATTTATGGATAATAGAACTCGTCAAGACGCACGTCCGGAGAGGGCCCTTACGGGACCGGACGAGCGCACAATCGCCATCGATCGAAAGGATCGAATCATGAAGTTTGTTTGCCCCGTTTGCGGTTATGTGGAAGAGTTCGACGGCGATCAGCTGCCCGAGGACTTCAAGTGCCCCCAGTGCGGTGTTCCCGGTTCTCGTTTCCTGAAGCAGGAGGAGGGCCAGCTCGAGTGGGCCGCC
>CABSMB010000010.1 GCA_902478705.1 uncultured Collinsella sp.
AAGCAGAGCCGCTCAGGGGGAACCTCGACCCCCCGCCCCGGCCTACGGTGACTTGGTTGCACCGTGTGCTGCAGAAGGGGCTTTGCGCGATGACTAGGGCTGAGAAATAAAGTGAGTGTGGGCTCTGTCGTTCGAATGAACGACAGAGCCCACGTCAATATTTCAGCCAACGTACGTCATAGCAATCCCCGGTAGGTCGCAGGGTGGCGGCTGAGCCTTTCCCTCGGGAAACTTCGCGAAGCCCAGTTCCCGAGGGAAAGGCTCAGCCGCCACCACGCAGACCGCAGGGACGGGAGCAGCTATACTACTCTCAGTAGTTAAGGGTCGCGGATTCGCCGCGTCACCGCTCTCAACAGGAGGTCTTTGTTTATGGCAGATCAGAAGCCGGTTGTCGGGATCATCATGGGCTCCAAGTCCGATCTGGGCGTTATGGAAGGTTGCACCGCCGAGCTCGAGGCGCTGGGTGTGCCCTATGAGCTCGTGATCGCGAGCGCGCACCGCACGCCGGCGAAGGTCCACGAGTGGGCCTCGACTGCCGCCGATCGCGGTATCAAAGTGATTATTGCCGCCGCCGGCAAGGCCGCTCACTTGGGCGGTGTCGTGGCTGCGTTTACCCCGCTGCCGGTTATCGGCGTGCCCATGAAGACGAGCGACCTGGGCGGCATGGATTCGCTGCTGTCGATGGTGCAGATGCCTTCGGGCGTGCCCGTTGCCTGCGTCGCAATTAACGGTGCTAAGAACGCCGCTATCTACGCCACGCAGATCCTGGGCGCCTGCGACCCCGAGTACCGCAAGGTTATCGAGAAGATGAAGCAGGAGATGGCCGACGCCTAGGAGCTCTGCCATTCCGTTTGCAGCATAAGGAGAGCCATGTCCGACTATCAGGGAAAACGTTTTTCGGCTTCTCAGATTCCCGATCCAGCCAAGTCGGGAGGCGCCCATGCGCCGCAGCAGGGTCGGGCATCCTCTCCGCAGCAGCCGCGCGCGCCGCGCCCCGTGACGCCGGCGAAACATCGTCGTCAGGATACGCCCGCTGCGTATCGCCCCTCGTCGTATGACACGGCAAAGAAGCAGTCGAGGTCGACGAAGCGATCGGACGCTGCGCCATCGAGCTACGTTGAGCCGCCGCGCAAAAAGCGCCACTCCGTCATCCCCATCTTGCTCATCATTATCGGTATCGGCCTGATCGTTGCCGCTGCCGCCATCTTTATCAACGCTCAGATTGGCTATAAGCAGGCGAGCGACTCGTATCAAAAGATCGAAAAGCAATATGTGAGCGACAAAGACGCCAGTGGCGTGCCGATTATCGACTTCAATGCGCTTGCCCAGACAAATCCCGAGGTTGTGGGCTGGATTTACGCACCCGGCACCAACATCAACTACCCCGTGGTGCAGACCAACAACAACTCCAAGTACCTCAACACGCTGTTTGACGGCACTGCCAATGCGTCGGGTGCCATCTTCTTGGATAGCGACGATACTGCGCCGGGCATGGTGGATCAGCAGACCACGATTTACGGTCATCACATGAACGACGGGTCAATGTTCAACGTGATTTCGAACACAACCGATCAGGCGACGTTCGACAGCATGGAATACGTGTACTACATCACGCGCGATGCAACGTATAAGTTGCGCCCACTGGCGACCAAGGTGGTCGAGGATACGTATGCCAAGGCACGCACGCCCAACTTTGAGGGCGATGACGGGCTGACGGATTACCTGTCCGAGATGCTCGACGGTGCCTCTGCCGCGGCGAGCGATGCCACCGATCGCGCCGCTTCGGCAACCAAGGTCGTAACGCTCGTGACCTGCCGTTCGCTATCGCTGAGCAACACGCGAGCCGTCATGGTGCTCACGCCGGTCGAGGAGTAAATTAGCTACTGAATACAGTAAAGGGAGAAACAATGCTTGAGAGTGGCACATCGATGCCTTCGGTTGATGCTTGGCTGCGCGAGGCCAAGGCCGATGCTTCGGCGGCTGGCTGTGGGATGTACCTGACGCACAACGGCGTGGTACGCGCGACGCCAAAGTCCGAGGTGCGTGGGGTCGAGACCGATGGCGTGGCGCCCGGACATAAGGTGGGCGGCATGGTGTTTGGCTTCGATGCCAAAAAGGTGCGGGCCGCTATCGAGGCGACGCGTGCGATGCCGGGCATCGGCTATGTGCGCGTGTGGCTGGCGAGCGGCGAGCTTGCCGTGGGCGACGATATCATGCTCGTGCTCATCGGCGGGGACATTCGCCCGCACGTGGTCGATGCGCTGCAGGCGCTTGTCGGTACCATTAAAAATGAATGCGTGAGCGAGGTCGAGCGCGAGGCATAGGCTTCGCGTCGATAGAAGGCTCGTTTACAAAAAATGCCCGCCGGTACGTGTGATACCGGCGGGCATTTTGCGTTTTGGGCGCGCTGGACGCTACACGCGCGTCGCGTCCTTGGGGCTCATGGTCATGCTCTGGAAGCGGTTTTCCATGTAGTCGTTATCGAAGTACTTGCCGTAGAACTGCGCGACGGGAATATCGGGCTCCGTGCCGTTGACGCGCTGATACCAATAATCGAGCGACTGCAGCGTCATGACACCGTCGACCAGCATAATGATGGTGAAGATGACGGTTGCCGAGTAGCGGCTCTTCCACGGAATCATGTTGATGAGCTTGAGCAGCCTCGGCAGCAGCTTGATCCAGATAAGGCCACCCAGGCCCCACAGGCAGGCAAAGCCCGTGCAGGTGCGTCCGCCCGTAAGGACGGCGAGCGGGTCGGGCATGCCAAAGAGCTTCATATGCGAGTAGCTCCACGAGACCACGCCGAACGAGGTTTGCATAAACCAGCCCACGAACACCTCAAAGCTCGCGCCGAGCACAGCACTTACCAGGAAAATGATGATGGGATTCTTTTTATAGAAGCGGTTGAGCACCATGGTCATGAGTACGGCGCCAAAGCCGTAGATGGGGCTGAAGGGGCCAAACAACATACCGGCGCGGTCCTGGTAGACGCCCGGGTCGTCGACCGTCATGTGCCAGATGTCCTCGGCGATCAGACCGAGTATGCAGCAGACGAAGAATACCCAGAACAGGTTGAAGTAGTTGAGCTTGATGTAACCCTCGCCGGTCTCGTCGCGACCGAGCATGCCCTCGGCGGCGGCGTCACGGTCGAGCATCTCCTGCAGGCGGCGCTGCAACTCGCGCTCCTGGCGCAGCGTGGGGTCGACGGTGGCCGAAAGCGCAATGAGGATGCCGAGCTGGATCGCGGGGCGCAGCAGGAAGGGCCCGATACCCTGGAGCATCACGTCGACCAAAAGTTCGACGACGGTGAATGCAATAAGGATGTAGGACAGGCGGGCGGCGTTGCGGCGCTGGTTTTTGATAAGGTCCAGGCCAAAGATGATTAGGATGACGGCACTTGCCGCAGAGAGCATGATGCCGGCGACGATAAGGCCGACCGCGACGAGTGTGTTGTCGCCGAGCTTGGCGGCGGCGTTGCCGTTGATGAGCGCGGTGATGACCTGCCACATAAAGGCGCCGACTGACGGGAGCGTTCCTACGCCGGACAGGATGCACAGGACGGCGTACACCTTAATGATGAGCGGGATCTTCTTGACCTCCGTGGCGCTGGGGACGCTGGGGTCGAGTTCGTTTCGATCCATACAGAACCTTTCTCGCTTTGTTGTAGGTTATAAGGATACGCCGCCGACCTGCCAAAAGACAGAGCGAACGTCCCAATTGCAACTTTGTAATCCCCAACGGTGGACGCGGCGGCCATCTGGGGGCGCGGGCGCTTGCACTGGACGGACCGATAAAATGTTTGGCCGCAAAACGGATTATTAGCTCGGTGGGCTTTTAAAAAGCGCTGCTCATGCGCTGGGGAGCGCGTCGCGCCGTGCGTATAATAAGGCGGGTAACGCCAAAATACGAGGCTCTGAGGGGATGCCATGTCTCAAGAAACCATCCGCGCGGCCGAGCGTGCCGCGGGACAGGTGAACGCCATGTCGACGTATGATCCGGACTCCGACCAGCTGCATGAGGAATGCGGCGTTTTTGGTGTCTGGGCGCCCGATCGCGACGTGGCTCGACTGACGTACTTTGGCCTGCGTGCACTGCAGCACCGTGGCCAAGAATCGGCGGGAATCGCCGTGGGTGACGGCGGTACGGTTATGGTCCGCAAGGATCTGGGCCTGCTCGACCGCGTGTTCTCCAATGCCGACTTGTCGACGCTCTCCGGTCAGCTGGCCGTGGGTCATGTGCGCTACGGCACCGCCGGCGCCAAGAGCTGGGAAGCCTCTCAGCCGCACCTCTCTACCATCAATAGCGTCATTATTGCGCTCGCGCACAACGGCACCCTCGTCAACACCGACGAGCTGCGCCGCCAGCTGATCGAGCTGGGCGTGCCGTTCCTCTCCAACTCGGATTCCGAGGTCGCGACCAAGCTCATCGGCTACTTTACCCAGCGTACGGGCCATCTGCGCGAGGGCATTCGCAAGACCATGGAGCTCGTGCGCGGCGGCTACGCCATGACGCTCATCAATGAGCAGGCGCTCTACGCTTTCCGCGATCCGCACGGCATTCGCCCGCTCGTGTTGGGCAAGCTGGTGGACGAGGGCCTGGACCAGGCCGATGCCGCATCCGTTTCGCAGCTGCCGTCGCAGGACGGCGCCGCGACGGTTAACATTGCCACCCATGTCACCCGCGCCGGCGGCTGGGTCGTCGCCTCCGAGACTTGTGCGCTCGACATTGTGGGTGCCGAGTACGTCCGCGACGTCCGTCCCGGTGAGATTTTGCGCATCAGCGCCGAGGGCCTTGTGTCCGAGCAGGGCGTGCCTGCTGCCGAAGAGCCTGCTAACTGCATCTTTGAGCAGGTCTACTTCGCTCGTCCCGATTCCATCATGAACGGCAAGAGCGTCTACGCCTGCCGTTATGACATGGGTCGTCAGCTGGCACATGAGGAGCCCGTCGAGGCCGACCTGGTCATCGGCGTGCCCGACTCCGGCCTGCCGCCCGCGGAGGGCTATTCGCACGAGAGCGGCATTCCCTTTGGTGAGGGCCTTATCAAGAACCGCTACGTGGGTCGTACGTTTATCGAGCCTACGCAGGAGCTGCGTGCCATGGGCGTGCGTATGAAGCTCAACCCGCTGCGTGACAACATCGAGGGCAAGCGCCTGGTCGTCATCGACGATTCTATCGTCCGCGGCACCACCATGGTGCAGCTCGTCAAGATGCTGCGCAACGCCGGCGCCAAAGAGATTCACATTCGCATCAACTCGCCCGAGGTCATCTGGCCGTGCTTCTACGGCATCGATACCGACGTGCAGTCGCAGCTCATCAGCGCCAACAAGACGGTTGACGAGATTTGCGAGTACATTGGCGCCGATTCGCTGGCCTTCCTTTCGGTCGAGGGTCTGCTAAAGGTCATGCCCAAGGGCGGCTACTGCGATGCGTGCTTTACCGGCCGCTACCCCGTGGCGATTCCCGAGAGTTTTGGCCGCGACAAGTTCATGGAGGGCTTTAAGCCCCGCAACCTGGACAAGCCGCTGCACTTTGATGACGACGCCGTGGTCGAGAAATACGTCGACCGCAGCTGGGAAGAGGAGCACGGCGAGGCCTAAAACCTGCCAAAAAGGGACAGGTTTATTTTGATAGGTTTTACCTGCTGTTTTGTTGATATGACGGCGCGTGTTTCTATGGCGCGCGCCGAAATGAACGCAACTATGAGCACCGTTTGGCGCCCGCGCGGCAAACGGTAATGGGAGAGGAAGGCTCAGATGAGCGACAGCAAGCATGTGACGTACGAGGACGCCGGCGTCGATACCGCCGAGGGCGGTCGCGCCGTCGACGCGATTAAGCAGATGGTCAAGGACACCAACCGACCCGAGGTCATCGGCGGCATCGGTGGCTTTGGTGGCCTGTTCTCGGCCGCCTCGCTTAAGGATATGGAAGACCCGATCCTGATCAGCGGCACCGACGGCGTGGGCACCAAGCTCGTGCTCGCCCAGATTATGGATCGTCACGAGACGGTGGGCCAGGACCTGGTCGCCATGTGCGTCAACGACATTCTGGCTTCGGGCGCCGAGCCGCTGTTCTTCCTGGACTACGTTGCCATCGGCCATATCGAGGCCGAGCACATGGCAAAGATCATCAAGGGCGTGGCCGACGGCTGCAAGCTTGCGGGCTGCGCGCTCGTGGGCGGCGAGATGGCCGAGCACCCGGGCGTCATGGCTCCTGCCGACTACGATCTCGCCGGCTTTACCGTGGGCGTTGTCGACCGTCCCAAGATGCTCGACCCCGCGAACGTTCGCCCCGGCGATGTGATCCTGGGCCTGCCTTCTACCGGCGTGCATTCCAACGGTTACTCGCTCGTGCGCAAGGTTATCGGTGTCGACGGCATCAAGCCGGGCACGCCCGAGGCCGCCGCTAAGGCCGAGGAGCTGAGCCGTCCGCTCGAGGAGCTCGGCGGCGCTTCGCTGGCCGACGCCCTGCTGGCCCCCACGCGCATCTACGTCAAGCCGATTCTGGAGCTGCTCCGCGGTGGCGCCAACGTTCATGCCATTGCCCATATCACCGGCGGCGGTATTACCGAGAATCTCAACCGCGCGCTCGCCGACGACGTCGATGCCGTGGTCACCCGCAGCGGCGCCGAGATGGGCTGGGATGTTCCGCCCGTCATCACCTACGTGTCGCGCCAGGCCGAGCTCGCGCCCAACGAGGCATGCAAGACCTTCAACATGGGCGTCGGCCTGTGCCTGATCGTCGCCCCCGAGGACGAGGCTGCCGTGACCGAGGCCCTGGTCGCTCTGGGCGAGAAGCCGTTCCGCGTGGGCGAGTGCGTCGAGGGTTCCGGTAAGGTCGTGTACTCCGATGAGCGCTAACGAGCAGATGACTGCTGCTGAGGTTCTGGCCTGGGACCCGTATACCCGTCCGACCGGCACTGATACCGCCGAGCCGCTCAAGATCGGCGTGCTTATCAGCGGTTCTGGTACCAACCTGCAGGCGCTGATCGACCTGATCGCAGCTGGCAAGCTCAACGCCTCGATTGAGCTTGTGGTGTCGAGCCGCCCTTCGGCTAAGGGTCTGCAGCGTGCAGAGCGCGCGGGCATCCAGACGCTTACGCTGTCCAAGGATGTCTATGCTGATCCCATCGCGGCTGACGAGATTATCGCGCACGAGCTGCTCGAACGCGGCTGCGAGTACGTGGTGATGGCCGGCTACATGCGCATGGTGCACACGCCGCTGCTGGCGGCGTTCCCCAATCGCGTGGTCAACCTGCACCCGGCATTGCTGCCGAGCTTTACCGGTGCCCATGCGATTGACGATGCGTTTGCTCGCGGCGTCAAGGTTACTGGCGTGACCGTGCACTTTGCCAACGAGATCTACGACAACGGCCCCATCATCGCCCAGCGTGCGCTGGCTGTTGAGGAGGGCTGGGACGTCGACACGCTCGAGGAGCACATCCATGCGATCGAGCATGTGCTGTATCCCGAGGTCGTGCAGATGCTCGCCGACGGTCGCGTTCACGTGCTGGAGAGCGGCAAGGTCGCAATTGATGCGCCTCGCGGCTAGTGGCGCACAGTACAATTTAGCCGAGTAGTCAGGGTGGTCATTGGCGCCAAGGCGCAAGTGGCCATCCTTTGTTTTTAGGTAATCACCTGCGACGCTCTTCAATGACTAGTCGTTAAAGAACGTCGCAGGTGACAAGGTGAGAGAGGTGGGCCCATGGCGGATAACGAAGCATTGTTTACGCCTGAGCTGGTGTTTTTTGATTGGGAGTGTGCGACGCCGGATGAGGTGTTTACGCAGCTCGAGGACGAGCTCGCTCCGCGTGGCTACATTGCCGAGGGCTGGCTCAACGCCGTCCGCACGCGTGAGGACGCCTATCCCACGGGTCTCGCTATGCCGGCGGCAAACATCGCCATTCCGCATACCGATCCGGGATTTGTGGCCAAGCCCTATATCGCGGTGGTAAAGCCCGCCGCACCCGTGACGTTTAACGCGATGGCGGGCATGGGCGCCCCGGTGCCGGCGCAGATCGTCATCAACCTGGGCATTGCCGAGCCGGGCGGCCAGGTCGAGGCTCTGCAAGCGCTCATGAATATCTTTATGGATGCCGATGCCGCAGCCGATGTACTCGGCCAAACCACGCCGCAGGGCATGGTCGACGCCATCCGTCGCCACTTTTAAGGTCGGCGTTGGGGGACTGTCCCTAACCGCCGGCAGAAAAGGAACGTCCCTAACTGCCGGCTGCCGGGTATGTCCCCTTTGCACCAAAATGGTGCAGATTAACCTGTCCCCCATGCACCAGGTGTGTCGCGGGGGCTGCGTTGTGACACAATGGCGTTTGTTCGATTCGTGATGCGAAAGGCCAAACATGGCAAATAAGAAAAAGAACCCCGAGGTCGCGCCGACGCCCGAGCAACGGTCCCGCGCCGCCTCCAGCTCTCGCAAGAAGCAGCGCAAGACCTATGTGTCCAAGACCGTCAAGATTGTCCTGGTGGTCATCGGCGTGCTGGCGATGCTGCTCTCCGTTTCGGCCATGGCGTGCTCCGGCCTGATGTCGCAGACCGAGGACACTAGTACAGGCTACAAACTCACCGGCGGTGTAGCTGCCACTATCAACGGCACCAACCTCACCGAGGACACCGTGACCAAGCAGATCATGAGCATGCGCACGTCCTACGGCTACACCAAGGACAAGGACTGGGCACAGTACCTGGTCGACAACGACCTCACGCCCAAGAAGTATCGCAAGCAGCTCATCGACTCCTACACGCAACAGATTCTGCTTCAGCAAGCGCAGAAGGAGAATGGCGTGACGGTGTCGGACGAGGAGGTCGAGAAGGCTTGGAAGGACGCGTGCAAGAGCGCAGGCGGCGCCAAGACTTTTAAGGAGACTCTCAAGACCTACGGCTACACCGAGGACACCTACAAGGATTCGCTCAAGGAGAGCCTGGCGCAGCAGAAGCTCAAGGATGCCGTGGCACCCACCAGCAAGCCCAAGGACAGCGAGATTGTCGATTACATCAATGAGAACCTGTCCAACTACAACGGTGCCCGTCGTTCGTCGAATATCCTGATCAAGGTCGATTCTGACGCTTCCGACGAGGACAAGGCTGCCGCCAAGGCCAAGGCGCAGGAGTGCCTGGACAAGATCAACTCCGGCGAGCTGAGCTTTGAGGATGCCGTGGAGCAGTATTCCGACGACACCGGCTCCAAGGAGAAAAAGGGCGATGTGGGCTGGGACAAGCTCACTACCTTCGTCGACAGCTATCAGGCGGCACTCGAGGGACTCAATAAGGGCGATGTGAGCGACGTCGTCGAGTCGACCTATGGTTATCACATCATCAAGTGCACCGACTACTTCCACGTCGATAATCAGGTCGATGACATTAAGCAGGTGCCCAAGGACATCAAGAAGTACGTCTCCAACGTGGTGAAGACGCAGGCGGCAAGCACCGCGTACAGCGAATGGCTGGAGCAGTACAAGAAGGACGCCGACATCACCGTTAACCCCATGCCCAAGGACGTGCCGTACAACGTCAGCCTGAAGGGCGTCACCAAGAGTTCGACCGACGATTCGTCGACGACAGAGTAATCATGGGGCGGCGCTCGTGCGAGTGCCGCCCACGCTATTGAGGAGGATTTGCAGATGACCAACGAAGAGCTGCAGCAGGAAATGATCGCCGCCATGAAGGCCAAGGATAAGGTTCGCCTGTCCATCATTCGCCAGGTCAAGGCCGAGGTGAAGAATATTGAGGTTAACGAGCGCCGCGACGTGACCGAGGAAGACGTCAACAGCATGATCAAGCGTCTGATTAAGCAGACGAGCGAGACGCTGGAGATGTCCATCAAGGCCGGCACCGACCAGGACCGTACCGACAACCTGACCGAGCAGGTCAAGATTCTGGAGAGTCTGCTGCCCGCGCAGGTTTCGGGCGAGGAGCTCGAGGCCCTGATCGAGCAGGTCATCGCCGAGCTGGGCGCCACGTCCAAGAAGCAGATGGGCCAGGTTATGGGTGCACTCGGCAAGGCCACCGGCGGTAACTTCGACAAGCCGGCCGCGGCAAAGATCGTCGGTGCAAAATTGGCGTAAGCGCCGGCCGACACATAGCCGATGCTGAGGGGCGTGACCATTGCGGTCGCGCCCCCTTTTTGGCTGGGTACTCATTGGGGACAGACTTAAATGAGTGCCCAATGAGCGGGTACTCATTTAAGTCTGTCCCCAATGAGTAGGTGGAAGGTTGCGGGTTCTTTACGGGAATGTAGTGTGGGCTGCGGAAACGTGGTTCTTTCCGTACAATAGTTCAACTCGTGTAAACGCAGGGAAGGGACATTCATGGCAGACATGATCGAGATCAAGCATCTCAACAAGTACTTTGGCGACCTGCATGTGCTCAAAGATATCAATCTCACCGTCAAGCGCGGCGAGAAGCTCGTAATGATCGGGCCTTCCGGCTCGGGTAAGTCGACGCTCATCCGTTGCGTCGATTATCTGGAGGAGCCCACGTCGGGCGAGGTCGTCATCGACGGTACGCCGCTCACCAAAAAGAATCACCTGGAGATGGCTCGCAAGTATAGCTCCATGGTGTTTCAGCAGTTCAACCTGTATCCCAACATGACGGTGCTGGGCAACCTGACGCTCGCGCCCATCAAGCTGCAAAAGAAGAGCAAGGAGGAGGCGACCGAGATCGCCATCGCCGCGCTCAAGCGCGTCGGGATGGCGCATAAGGCCGGCGAGTACCCGCAGAATCTCTCGGGTGGTCAGCAGCAGCGCATCGCCATCGCCCGCGCCCTGTGCACCAAGCAGCCCATCATCCTGTTTGACGAGCCGACCTCGGCGCTCGACCCCGAGATGGTCCAGGAGGTTCTGGACGTTATGATTGAGCTCGCGCAGGAGGACATCACCATGATCTGCGTGACGCACGAGATGGGCTTTGCGCGCCAGGTGGCCGACCGCGTCATCTTTATGGAGGACGGCCGCATTCTGGAGGAGGGCACGCCCGAGCACTTCTTCGATAACCCCGAGAACCCGCGCTGCCGCGAGTTCCTGTCCAAGATTCTGCACTAGGCGCGGTGATGGACATGACGGATATGACGAGGGCGACCGTGACGCGCCGCCGCTTTTTGCAGCTGGCTGGCGCCGGCATGCTTGCGCTGACGGGGACCGCGCTTACCGGTTGCGGCAACTCCACCAGCGGCGAGGGCTCCGACAAGGGGTCCAAGCTTGCGGCCATCAAGTCGCGTGGCCATCTGAATGCCGGCGTTAAGAAGGACGTTCCCGGCTATGGCTATTACGACACCGCCAAGGGCCGCTTTGAGGGCATGGAAGTCGATTTGTGCTACCAGATCGCCGCTGCCGTCTTTGGCGTGAGCTACAAGGAGGCCCGCGCCCAGGAGCTTGTCGAGTTTACCGACGTAACGCCCAAGACGCGCGGCCCGTTGATCGATAACGGCCAACTTGACGTGGTCGCGGCGACCTACACCATCACTGACGAGCGCAAGAAGAGCTGGGATTTCTCGACGCCGTACCGTACCGACTACGTGGGGCTCATGGTCAAGAAGCGTTCGGGCTTTACCTCGATTGAGGATCTGGATGGCAAGGTCATTGGCGTGAGCCAGGGTGCCACCACGCAGGGCCTGATCGAGCAGATGATCAAGGACAACGGCTTTAGCTGCAAGCCCGAGTTTAGGGCCTTTAGCGGCTACCCCATCATCAAGAGTTCGCTCGACGCCGGCAATATCGACGTCTTTGCCATGGACCGCTCCACGCTGGCCGGTTACATGAACGAGACCGTTGAGCTGCTGCAGCCCGAGGTCAAGTTTGGCGAGCAGGGCTACGGCGTGGCGACCAAGAAGGGCTGCGACCTTTCGGCCGTGGTCGATCAGGTGATTTGCGATCGCCTGGCCGACGGCTGGCTCGACCAAGAGGTCAAGACCTGGGGTCTTGTATAGGTGCATCGTCCAAGGAAGGAATCAAATGCTCGAAGGATTATTTGACGCCGACCGTTGGTCGACGACATTTCAAAACATGGGGCCCTTCTGGGAGGGCTTTGGCGTGACGCTGCAGGTGGTCGTCGCCGGTCTGCTGCTGTCGCTGGTGCTGGGCACGCTGCTGGGCGTGTTCTCTACCACTCGCTCGCGCGTGCTGCGCGCCATAAGCCGCGTGTATGTGGAGTTTTACCAGAACACCCCGTTGCCCGTGCAGGTGCTCTTTATGTACATGGCCGGTCCGCAGTTTTTGCAGGCCATAACCGGTGCCGACCAGCCGGTCCGCATCGCGCCGTTCGTGCTGGGCTTCTTGGGTGTGGGCCTGTATCACGCGGCCTACATTTCGGAGGTCATCCGCACTGGTATCGAGGCGGTTCCGCGCGGTCAGATGGAGGCGGCACAGAGCCAGGGCTTCACCCGTGCGCAGGCGTACTGGTACATCGTGCTGCCCCAGACGTTCAAGATCATTCTGCCGCCGCTGTGTAACCAGGCACTCAACCTGGTCAAGAACACGTCGGTGCTGGCGCTTGTGGCCGGCGGCGACCTTATGTACCGTTCCGACAACTTTGTGAGTCTGTACGGTTACCTGCAGGGATACATCGTCTGCTGCCTTATGTACTTCATCATCTGCTTTCCGCTCGCCATGTTGGTGCAGTGGCTCGAGCGTCGCTCCAAGGAGCGTCTGCGCGGCGTGAGCCTGGCCGAGCTGGGGCTCGACAACGTAGAGGAGGCCTAGCGCATGGAAATCTTCAACGCGACCAACCTGCTCTACATTTGGGGCGGCTTTGTTAAGACCATCGAGATCTCGGCGCTGTCGATCTTTTTCTCGCTCATCTTTGGCACGGTGCTGGCGCTCGTTAAAAGCTATGCGCCCCGCCCGTTCCGTATTTTGGTGAGCGCCTATATCGAGCTGTTCCGTTGCACGCCGAACCTGCTGTGGATCCTGTTTATCTACTTTACGGTGCAGGGTTTGGACATTGTGATTTCGACCATCGCCTTTACGCTGTTTACCAGCGCTGTTATGGCCGAGATTGTGCGCGGCGGCCTCAACTCGATTCCACGCGGTCAGTTTGAGGCAGCACAGAGCCAGGGCTTCGGCTTCTTTGCCACCATGCGTTACATCATTCTGCCGCAGACGTTTAAGACGATCATTCCGGCGCTGTTTAGCCAGTGCACGACCGTCATTAAGGACAGCTCGTATCTTTCGGGCATTAACGTGGCCGAGCTCATGTACACGGCAAACGTCGTGATGGCCCACGCGATCGATCTGTCGCAGGTGCTTATGCTCTACGGCCTGGTGTTTGCGATGTACTTTGTGCTCAACTTTGGTATCTCGTTGCTGGTCCGAGCCTACCAGCGCCGTATCGTAGCCGCATAGCCTGGCTTTCCCAAGCACGGCACCTTGCCCCTCAATCGTCGCTTGCGTACATTTAGTACGCGGCGCTCCTCTTTCGGGGCAATCTGCCGCACTTGGGAAACCAGGTCGAAGGCAGGGGCAAAATGAATGTGACAAAGGGACTGTCTCTTTGTCACACAGAGAAAGGAATCGCGATGAGCGATCTGGAGAACAAGAAGAGTCCTGTGGTCATTACCATCGCGCGCGACTTTGGTGCCGAGGGCCACGAGATTGGCCGTATCCTCGCCAATGAGCTGGGGATTCCGCTGTACGATAACGAGCTGCTGGTGCGCGCATCGCTGCGCACGGGCGAGTCGCTCGATAAGATGGCCGCCTACGACGAACGTCTGGCCGTGGAGAACATGGCGTTTCTGCCTGACCGCTATGACGCGCGTTCGTACTCGGACAAGTTGTTCCAAAAGATGAGCCAGGTGATTTTGGATCTGGGCGAGACCGAGAGCTGCATTATCGAAGGCCGCCTGTCCGATTACCTGTTGCGTAACAACCCCAATCACATTGCCGTATTGGTGACCGCTCCCTTTGAGGACCGCGTCGAGATTGTGCGCAAGAAGCGTGGCCTTAACAAAAAGAAGGGCGCCAAGCTGGTCAAGCAGCAGCAGAAGGCGCGCGAGGCGTTCTATAAGCGCTACAGCGCCGGAAAGTGGAAGATGACGAGCGGTAAAGACATCGTCGTCAACCGTGCTAAGCTGGGCCGCGAGGGCTGTAAAGACGTCATCGCCGCCGCCTACCGCTACAAAGTGGCCCAGCTCGAAGGCTAACCGATCAAAAACCACCACAAAGGGGACAGTGCATCTTTGTGGTGGTTTTTGTTTTAGGTAGAGAAAGTCAACTGGTTCTGCCGGGGCCGATCGCTCAAAGAACTCAAGGATGCTCAAAAAGCTCAAAGATACTCAAATAAATTATAGATAGTAGGGGCATAATTAAGTTATATGAGTTAAAGGGAGGCTTTATGGCGGCACCGACGGCGTACAGGCAGGCAAATCCATTCACGCCGATGTTCGGACGTGTACCGGCGTATATGGCCGGCCGTGAGCAAATCATCGATGATATGGTGCTGGCGTTTGAAAATGACGACTCCGATCCCAATCTTTGCTCGGTTTTCTATGGTGCGCGTGGTACAGGTAAAACGGCGCTTTTGGCATATCTGTCGTACCGCGCCCAGCAAGAGGGCTGGATTACGGCGAATGTGACGGCCTCGGAGGGGATGCTCGAAGACATTTTGCAGCGCCTCAACGAATCAGCCGCCCATCTGATCGAAAAGCCCGCTTCTAGGCGTGTGAACAGTGTCGGCATTGCCCCCGTAGGAAGCATGAGCTGGGAAAACATCGATGTTGAATTTGAGGGCGCTAACTGGCGTACTAAGATGAACGCTTTGTTTGCTCAGCTTGAAGCGACTGACACCGGGGTGCTTATCGCCGTTGACGAAGTGGATGCATCGTTTGCGCAAATGACGGAGCTTGTTACTACCTACCCGCACTTTGTAA
>CABSMB010000011.1 GCA_902478705.1 uncultured Collinsella sp.
CGCGCGAGCGGGGCCGTGGGCGCGGGCGCTAGATTACGAAGAGGATCACCGCCATGAACTGGAAGATACTGCCGGCGAGCACCCACAGGTGAAACACGCTGTGCAGATAGCGCACGTTTTTGGCGATATAGAACGGCACGCCCACGGTATAGCACACGCCGCCGACGGCGAGCAGGGCAAGCGCGACGGGGTTGAGCAGCGCCACGAGCTCGGGCAGCTTAAAGACAACGAGCCAGCCCATCAGCAGGTAGACCAGGCCGCTTACCCAGTGCGGTTGACGCTCGCGTAGGAAGCACTCGAGCGCAATGCCGATGATGGCGATGGCCCATACGGCAAAGAACAGCATAGGGCCGCCGTCGTTTGCGAGCGTGATGAGGCAAAACGGCGTATAACTGCCGGCTATGAGCAAGTAGATGCAGCTGTGGTCGATGATGCGGAACACGCGCTTGGCGCCCGCGGGCTGAATCGCATGGTAGAGCGTGGAGGCTAGGTATTCGAGGATAATACTGACGCCATAGACAATTGCCGCGGCCATGTGGGCTGGGCCTCCGCCGCGCAGGGCGGCGAATACGATCAGGAGCACCAGGCCCGCGATACCCAGCAGGCAGCCGACACCATGGGTGACGGAGTTCATGATCTCCTCGCCCACCGTGTAGTGTGGAACGGCCGCGGTCTTGGGTCGCGGCTTAGAACTGTCGCTCGAATCGGACATGCCGGTTACATCCTCCAACGTAAAGAGTTCTCAACACTATATCAAAGCGTCTGGGTGCGTGCGAAATTTGCACCATACGTGACCCTTTGTTTACCCATTCTTTGCCTGTTGACGCATCAACGGCGAACGTCCATAATGCGCTTGCATTAAATGTTGATGTATTAACATCTTATAGGAGAATACCGCATGGTTCAAAACGCACGTTCCCGTCGAAAGCTCAAGATAGCCGGCATCGTTGCACTGGTGGTTGTCGTTGCGCTGCTCGGATTTGCCGGCAACTTTTTGTTTGACTTTGCCCTGAACCCCCAAGCGCCGTACACCATGAAGATGATGCAGGATAGCAAGAACGACAAAAAAGGTGAGCAACCGGATGCCGAGGAAACCGAGGCGCGGGCGTGGTTTAAAGAGAATCGCGAGAGCAGCAGCCTCACCGCAGATGACGGAACCGAGCTTGCCGCTTGGTATTTTGCTGCGTCGGAGAGCACGCACGACTACGCCGTCTGCCTGCATGGATATACCAACGAGCCCATCGGCATGGCCCGATACGTCAAGCGATTCCACGACCGCGGCATGAACGTACTCGCACCCGCCGCCCGCGCCCACGAACGCTCCGGCGGCGACTATATCGGCATGGGCTGGCCCGAGCGCCTCGACATCGTCGCATGGATCGAGCGAATCGTTCAGGCTGACCCCGAGGCGCGCATCCTGGTCTTTGGCGAGTCGATGGGCGCGGCAACCGCCATGAACGTCGCGGGGGAATCTCTGCCCGCAAACGTGAAATGTATTATCGAGGACTGCGGTTATACGAGTGTTTGGGACGAGTTTTCCCTGCAGCTCAAGGACGTGTTCGGCCTGCCCAGCTTTCCCTTGCTCGATGTAGCAAACTTGGTGTGCAACGTCCGCGCAGGCTACGACTTCCATAAGGCGAGCAGTGTGGAGCAACTCAAACACGCGACGGTTCCCATGCTGTTTATCCACGGCGACCAGGACACCTTTGTGCCGTACGACATGCTCGACCAAAACTACGAGGCGTGCGCCAGCAAGGTCAAGCAAAAGCTCACCATCCATGGCGCCACCCACGCCAAGAGTGCGCAAGTTGACCCCGAGCTCTACTGGAGCACAGTCAACAACTTCCTTGACGAGTATTTTTAGGCAAATAGTACGGTTTACTGGTCTATCTGACCCCCTGTTTTCGGAAGTGCGGGGAAAATCGCGGGAAGCCCAACCAGACCACAGTTTTACCAACAATTTATCAGGGGTTTTGTTGCCAAAAAACGGTTTGTGATCGGCGGTATTCGATTTTTCACCGCACTTCCGAAAAGCCGCCCGTGGGCACTGTGCTCACGGGCGGCTTTTGCTAACGTTGCGCCACAAAAGCGCTTGATATGTCCAATAGACAGGTGCTACTTGACCTCGATGAGCTCGTACTCGCTCGTGCCAAGGCCGATCTTCTCGGCATGCGCGATGCACGCGCGCCAATCGGTATCGGGATGCGTGATGCAGAAGGGGTCCTTGGCCTGCTCGCCCTCCAGATGCTCGTTATTGTGCTCCATCTTGGCCGCGCTGTCGGTAAGCTCGGTGTTGGGCAGCGGCTCGGACGCCATGACGGCATCGGCGCAGGCCTGATCGATAGCGACCGGGTCGAAGCTCGCGAACATGCCGATGTCGTTGACGATAGGCGTGTCGTTTTCGGGATGGCAATCGCAGTTGGGGCTGATATCCATGGCAAGCGAGATATGGAAGCTCGGGCGGCCGTCGACGACGGCCTTGGTGTACTCGGCGATCTTGCAGTTGAGCACATCGGCCGCGGCGTCATAGCCGGGCTTGATGCAGTCCTGGTTGCATGCCGCAATGCAGCGGCCGCAGCCCACGCAGCGATCGTGGTCGATAGCGGCGACGTGAACCGTGCGGGTGTTACCGTTGGCAAGCTCGCGCTCGCGGGTATCGTCGAACGAGATAGCGTTGTGCGCGCAGATCTTTTCGCAGGCACGGCAGCCAATGCAGTGCTCGGTCGCGACGTTCGGTTTGCCGGCGGCATGCTGCTCCATCTTGCCGGCACGGCTGCCGCCTCCCATGCCCAGGTTCTTCATGGCACCGCCAAAGCCGGCCTGCTCATGACCCTTAAAGTGGGTGAGGCTGATCACGATGTCGGCGTCCATGAGTGCCTGGCCGATCTTGGCCTCGTGCACGTACTCGCCGCCCTCGACAGGAACAAGCGCCTCGTCGGTACCCTTGAGACCGTCGGCGATGATGATCTGGCAACCCGTGGCATACGGGGTAAAGCCGTTCTGGTAGGCGGTGTCGATGTGCTCGAGCGCGTTTTTGCGGCTACCGACGTAGAGCGTGTTGCAGTCGGTGAGGAAGGGCTTGCCGCCCAGCTCCTTCACGACATCCGCGACGGCACGGGCGTAGTTGGGGCGCAAAAAGCTCAGGTTGCCCAACTCGCCAAAGTGAATCTTAATGGCGACGAACTTGTTCTCAAAGTCGATCTGCTCAATACCGGCGCGACGGATGAGGCGCTTGAGCTTGTCGAGCTGGCTCTCGCGAGCATGCGTGCGCAGGTTGGTGAAGTACACCTTAGCAGGTGCTGCGGGTGCAGTTGCGGTCATAGATCTATCCCCTCGGTCTATATGGCGTTACAGACATAAGAGGATGGTACCCGTTGAAGTAGGGTCAAAGTCAAGCGCGAAACCCAGTCGTTAGGGACGTTCTTAAATGACTACTCTTGGACTTTGAGGGCTTCGGCCAGGCTGACGCGCTTGATGGAGCGCGTGTGCAGCAGCGCCACGACCAGGTAGGTCGCAAAGCCGATGCCGACGCATGCGGCCATGGACCAAGCGGGCACGTAGATCTCGATATTGCCGTTGTAGGCGAGCAGCATCGAGCGGAAGATGGCCGTGAGCGAGCCAATAATGACCGGCAGGCTCAGCACGAGCGACGCCGCCACGCACAGCGTGATCGAGCGGATGTACAGATGCGAGATCTCGCTATCGCGATAGCCAAAGACCTTCATGTAGCTAATCGACCGGGCGCTATGGTCGATCACAGCCTTGGTCAGCAGGTACATAAACAGCAGGAAGATAAACACCGCGAGCCCGACCATCATGCCGATCATTTTGCTCATCATGCCTATAAACTGGTCGCCCACGGCGCGCATGTCGTCGGGCGTGGTGTCGCCGGCAAAGTAGCGCGCATCGAGGTCGAGCTTCTCGTCGCTCACATAGCCGTTAAAGTAGGCAGCGTCGTTGTCGAACAGCTCGTTAAAGTCGTCGATACTCATATAGATATTCATGTCCGACTTGGAACCCCAGGCACAGTCCTTGCCCGCGTACTCAAAGGAGTAATGCTCGCCCTCGTACTTGTCGCTGAGCGTGACCTTCTGGCCCTCGCTCCAGCCAAACTTATCGAGCAGACCGCCGCCAAAGACGACGCGCCCATCGCCGACGTTGAGGTCCTTCCAATAGCGCGAATCGGATGAAATGCCGTAGACGGAAATCGTCTCCTCGCCATTTCCATCGCCGCGGTCGTATTGCAGCTGGTAAACGGCATATTTCTCGGCCTGCGCGATTGCGCCCGCGCCGTTGTCGGTCGTATTGACCGGGTGGATATCGTCGTTGTCAGTGTCGACCTTAGAGGCCTTGTCAATCAGGTCGATAGCCTCGTCGCGGTTGCAGCCGAGGGCATCGGCAAGGTCATCGAGGCACGCATAAAGCGCATCCTTCTTGTCCTGAACCTTGGCAAGCGCGTTCTGCGCTGCGGTCAGGCTCTCGGCAGACGGAAACGCGGTCGCGGCATCGGCTGCCGTCTGCGCTGTATCGGCCGCGTCGTCAAGCTCGTCATCGGCATCCTGAGCAGCGGAAAGCAGCGCGCCGTCAACCGACTGCAAGCGCTCGAGTGCCGACCACTGCTCACGCTCCTCGGCAGTGCCCTCGAGCTCCAGCGGAGCCTTGAGCGTGTACTGGTGCTCGGCGACCAGGCTCGTCTCGAGGTTGTCCGCGTAGTGCGTCATCGTGGGCAGAATCGCCAGGCCAAAGAGCAGCAGCAGCGAGGCAAACGCAATACCCACAAAGAGCGTGGCGAAGTTACCCAGGTTGCGCAGGAAGATGCGCAGGCGGAAGCGCGAGACAAAACCCATGCGCTCCGGCAGTTGCATACCGCGCTTGGTACCAGACTTGCCGCTCGCTTCGTGACGAAGGAACTGCAACGGCGTCTTGCCCATTTTGCGAAGCAGACCCACCAGCGTGATGAGGATGAGCGCGACGGCGGGAACCACGGCGCACTTCACAAAGATCTCCCAGCTCCAGTACACCTGGAAGGGCGGCAGGCTGTACGAACCGTAATAGAGGCTGCGCATGGGCTCGGTAAAGAACGCAATGCCGAGAGCGGTGCCCAAAAGCGCCGCGACCACGCCCACGATGGCGGGAAGCGCAAGGTAGTGCAGCACGATCTCGCGACGACGATAGCCGCTGACGAGCAGCGTGCCGATGATGGCGCTCTCCTCCTCGATGGTGGCGTCGGTAAGGACCACAAAGACAAATGCCATGATCACGATGATGATGTCGAGCAACGTCATCCACATCATGGAGTCGCCGTCCACGTCGTCACGCGCGTAGCCAATGCCCTGGTTGGAATCGGCGTCGATGAGGTCATCCACGCGCGCATCGGCGTCGGTCAGTGCCTCCACCATATCTTGCTCGGCATCGGTGCGGTCCGCGGTGGAGAGATCGCGATCGGCAAAGGTGAAGGAGTAGGTGTAGGCGGGCGCGCCGCCGGCGTCCTCAAGCGCGGCAAAGCCGGCGTCGGTGACCTCGGCCACGCCATAGGTGATGGTGTTCACCGTAAAGTCCGAATTGTTGAGGAACAGCGCCTGGCTATCGGGCTGGGTCATGATGCCGCAGATGGTGTAGGTGCGACCCTCAAGCTCAACCTTATCGCCCACGGCGAGGTCGTTGTTGGTGGCGAAGACACGGTCGATTGCCACCTCACCGTCCGTCTTGGGCTCCTTGCCCTCACAGTAGGACGCGATATCGACCTTGGTGCGGTGCGCATAGGTGCGCAGTGTGCGCTTGGTGTCGTCGTCGCCGGCGGTCTTTTTGATGATGGCGTCGATGGAGAAATTCTTGTAGAGCGTGACGCCGCCGACGTCGTCGGCCGCGTCCTCGGCTGCCTTGAGCTGGTCTTTGGTGGCCTCGAAGGAGGTGGTCATGCGGCCGTCCTCAATCGTGTACGCATCGCGCATGTCGTCGATAAGGCAACCGATGGAGTGGGCCGCGAGCAAAAAGCCCGAGGTAAGGGCGATGCTTCCGCACATAAGCAAAAAGATGCCCAGGTACTTGCCGATATTGCGGCGCAACTCGCGTGGGAGACGTTTTGTGAGAGGTGTCATGGCGCCGCCTACCAATCGAGCTCGGCGGCCGCGACGGGCGACTCGTTGAGCCCATCCTCGACGATGCGCCCGTCGCGCAGGCGCAGCACGCGATTGGCCATGCGCGCGATGGCGGCGTTGTGGGTGACGATGATGATGGTGCAGCCGTAGGTGCGGTTTACATCCTCCATGAGCTGCAAGATTTCCTTGGACGTCTTGTAGTCGAGCGCGCCCGTGGGCTCGTCGCACAGCAGCAGGCCCGGGTTTTTGACGAGCGCGCGGCCGATGGCGCAGCGCTGCTGTTGGCCGCCCGAGACCTGGCGCGGGAACTTGTTGCGGTGCTCGTAGAGGCCCAGCGAACGCAGCAGGTCGTCGACATTGAGCGGGTTTTTGGACAGGTGCGCCGTGACCTCGATGTTCTCCTTGATGGTGAGATCGGGCACCAGGTTGTAGAACTGGAAGACAAAGCCCAGCTCACGGCGGCGATACTCGCCCAGATCGGTAGGCTTAAGCACCGTGAGGTCGCAGCCGTCCACCAGAATAGAGCCGGCATCGGCATCCTCCAGGCCGCCGATCAGGTTGAGAAAGGTCGACTTGCCCGAGCCCGAGGGCCCCAGCATGACGCAGATCTCGCCACGGTTGATGGACGTGTCGATGCCGTCGAGCACCGTAAGGCGCGCATCTCCATCGCCGTAGTGCTTTTTGAGATCCTTAACCTGGACGTAGGCTCTCTGCGTTGCCATGGTATCCCCCATTGTTAACCTCATACTACTTTATGAACGTAATAGTAAACCTTGGCGAACTATTTTGGAGCGAGGCTTGGGATTTATTTCAGACTAGTCATTGGGGACGTTCTTAAATGACTAGGTGGCTAGGCGCGGGATTTGGCGCGTGCGAGGGCGAGGCCTACGGCGGCGATGGCCATGGCAAAGAGTGCCGTGACGCCCAGGTCGCAGGCGATGTCGCCCAGCACGGCAGACGTCAGGTCCGCGGCGAGCGCCTTGCCGATCGCATCGTTCACCCAATATGTCGGCACAAAGTGCGCCGCGGTCTGCACGGCCGAGCCCATGAGCGACAGTGGCATCCAGGCGCCGCCCAAAAACGTCATGAGCATGCCAAGCAGGTTGCCCACGCCGTTGAGCAGCTCCTCGCGCGCGCCCAGGCTCGACAGCGCAAAGCCAACGGCAAGCGGCGTGCACGCCAGGGCAAACGTTGCTGCCAGCGCCAGGCACACGCGCCCCACGCCGACCTCGGCGACCGCGCCGGCAAAGCCCACGACGCCCATCATGCTCGACACAAACCAGATGCAGACGGTAAGCACGGCGGCAGCCGCGAACACGGCAAGCGAACGCCGGCGCTCGGAGATTGGGCCGGCCTCCATGCGGCGCACGCGCTCGGGCTCGTTCATGCCCGAGAACACCAGTCCCACCGACACGATGACCGACGATATAATCGCGTACGCACCAAAGTTGAAGTACGACTCGAGCGTGGCGGCGGCAGTCGAGTCGACCTTGACCTGCTCGATCTGGACTTCAGCGCGCTTGGCGGCAGCATTCTCGGCAGCCTTGGCGACATCGCCGTTGGAGGCAGTGGGCTCAAGTGCGGCCGCAGCGCCCGCGAGTGAGATCCAGCGCGAGGCCTCGGCAGACGAAAGCGCCGCCGCCATGGTGCCGGCGCCGTAGGTCACATCGAGCTTGGGCAGAGACTCCCCCGCGCGGGCGGCTGCAACAAGGTCGCCCTCAAACCCCTCCGGGATAAAGAACACGCAGTCGGCGCTACCTTTGGCGCTGTTGCTCTTGGAGAGCGCGTCCGCAAGGTCGCAGGTGTCGTCGCCGACGCCCGTGACCAGCTCAAAACGCGAACCCAGATGCTTGGCAAGCGCACGCGAAAGGTCGCTATTGTCGCGGTCGACCACGATCACGTTGGTGTCGTAGGGCTTGTACTCGGTGAGCTGCGACGAGTTCCAGCTCACCGAGGCCGCGATGAATACGCCCATGAGCGAGATGAACACCGTATAGATGAGCAGGTAGAACGGGTGCGCCAGCGCCATACGAAGCGCGGTCTTAAAGGTGCTCATAGCGGCTCCTTCCAAAGATCAGCGTGGCGGCGGCGACAAACACCAGGGCCATCAGGACGAGCGCACCGGCGCGAACGGCAAAGGGGCCCAGGTCCTCAAAGAAATACAGGCGATTGAACATGTCGCAGATAAGCTTGACGGGGTTGAACCAGCACTCGGCCGGGCAGGCGCGGGCGACGTCGTCGGCAAGCGCCATCGCCGGCTCGCCGTAGAGGCCGGCAAACAGGGCGCACGTGGTGGCGAAGCCCGTGAGGATGCCCGACTTGGACGCCTTGCCGCCCTTAACGGGAAGCGTGCCCACAAAGAGCCCCAGGCCCGTGGCGGCAAGCGCGGAAGCGGCACCGCCCACCAGACACAGTCCCTCGCGCCCGCCAAAGTCGACGCCCACGACCAGGCGCACGTAGCCAATCGCAATCGCCATCGAGGCAAAGGAGACCAGCCACGAGCCCACAAAGATACCGGCTAGCGACGCCGTCTTGGAAAGACCGCCCACGCAGCGGCGCGCGCCAAGGCCCGACAGATTGGGCTGCAGGTCAACGACGCTCAAGGCGGCAAACTCGGCAGACATCATCGTGACCAGGCCAAAGAGCGCGTAATAGTAGATGACCGTGCCGTCGGGCGTGGTGCGTGTCAGGCTCACGCGGCGGGTTCCGCCCTCGAGCGACAGGGCGCGCGCAACCGCCTCCGGGTCGGCGAGCGCCGCCGGGTTGTCCTGGGCAATCTGGCGCATGAGCTCGGCATTTTGTGTATACGAGCTTGCCACCGTCTCCAAAATGCTGCGGTCGGTAAGCACCGACGACGCACGCGAGTTGTCATAGCTCGAAAGCAGCGTGAGTTTGGGCGTGCCTTCGGCGTCGACCGTATAGATGCCCGCGACCTCGCCGGCCTTAAGCGCACGGTTCGCATCGGCTGCATTGTCGCACTCGTGGATCTCGAGCAGCTGATCGTCGCTCTCCTTGGCAAGCGACGTCGCCACGTCCTTAAAGGTCGAGGCGTCCCAGGCCTCATCCGCTACGACGGCCACCGGCACCGGGTCGATCTTGCCGTCGGAGCTCAGATTCGCAAACATAAACATGAACATCGTGGAAAGCGCAATGGGAAAGAGAGCGCCCCAGACCCACGTGCTCGGCCGGCGCAGCAGCGTCTTGACCGTAGTGATGATGGTGTTGAACATGACTGCCCCCTAGTCGCGCAGCTCGCGGCCGGTGATCTCGAGGAACACGTCGTTGAGGGTCGGCGGCTCGCTCCACACGCGGCCGAGCGCCACGTCGGCGGCGCGCAGCGTGTCGAGGATGTCGACCAGATTGTGTGGGCTCGCCTCGCAGGTGCAGACGAGCTCGCCGCCGGACAGCTCGACGCTGAGCACGTGCTCGAGGGCGCGCAGGCGCTCGACTGTGGCGGGCTCGACGGCGCCGACCTCGACAGTCACGCGCTCGCCCATCTGGATCATGCGCTTGAGCTCGTCGTTGGTGCCCTGCGCCAGCACGCGCCCGCCGTCCATAATCATGATGCGGCTGCAGATCTGCTCGACTTCCTCCATGTAATGGCTGGTATACACCACCGTGGCGCCCTCGTCGCGCAGACGGCAGATGCCCTCTAGGATGGCATTGCGGCTCTGCGGGTCGACCGCCACCGTGGGCTCGTCAAAAAAGATGAGCTCGGGCTTGTGCGCGATGCCGCAGGCAATGTTGAGGCGGCGCGCCAGGCCGCCCGAGAGCTTGCCGGGACGGAACTTGGTAAAGTCGCCCAGGCCGACAAAGTCGATCGCCTCGTCCACCAGCGCGCGGCGGCGCTTGCGGTCGTTGACGTACAGGCTGCAGAAATAGTCGATGTTCTCGCGCACCGTAAGCTCGTCGAACACCGCCACCTGCTGCGGCACCACGCCGATGCGGCGCTTGAGGTCGTAGCGGGCGGGCGTCATGGGCTCGCCGAACAGCTCGATGGTGCCTTTGTCGTAGGCGAGCAGCTGCAAAATGCAGTTGATGGACGTGGTCTTGCCCGAGCCATTGGGGCCCAGCAGGCCAAAGATCTCGCCGGGGGCGATGCTCAGGCTAAAGTGGTCGAGCGCGATAAGATCGTCGTAGCGCTTGACGAGGTTTTCGACGTGGACGATGTCTGTCATGAGGCGGCCCTTCTGTTGGTCGTGGCCCGGTACGATTGCATCATCGCAGGAGCGGACGGCGCGCGCCAGTGAGCTTTGTCACGAGTGCGAGGGTCTTGGTCGTGCGGCCCGCCGACGCCCCCGCTTTACCGCACGGGAGGAATGTCACGGTTGCCCCGGGCGGCGCCTCCCCCGCGCGCGGCTTCGCGTACAATACCCGTATGAACAGGCTTTTCGACAAATCGATCGTGCTAGCGTGCTGCATCGCAGCCGCCGTGGGCCTTGCTGTGGACGCTCGCCTGGTCGCGGCGTTTTGCCTTGGCGTTATTGCCACCTCGCTGGCCGAGGTGGCACAGGGAGAACGCACGCGCCGCACAAGCGAGGCCATGAGTTACGCCTACATCATCGCGGCCGTCTTCGTGCCGCCGTTTGTGCCGTTTGCACCCCTCGCCCTCTATGACATCGCACGACGCGTGCACCGCGAGCACGCCTGGGTCGCACTGGGCATTGGCGTCGCCTTTGTCTTTGCGCTCGTCGCGGACCTTCGCGCCAACGCGCTCACTGCCCGAACGCTCCTGCTGACCGCCATCCTTTCGGTTGCCGCCACCTTGTTATCGCTACGTACCGCCCAGTTGGAGCGCGAACAGCAGCGCATGCGCCGAATCCGCGACGAGCTGCAGGAACGAGCCCTCGTGCTCGAAGCGCGCAACCGCGATCTTGCCGACCGCCAGGACTACGAAGTCGAGCTCGCGACGCTCGCCGAACGCGCCCGCATCGCGCGCGAGATCCACGATAACGTCGGGCACCAGCTCACGCGCGCCTCACTGCAAGTCGAAGCCTTGCGCGTAGTCCATGCCGACGAACCCGGCGTCGCCGCCGATTTCGCCGACGTCAAACGCACGGTTGACGAGGCGCTCCAGCTTGTGCGCACCAGCGTCCACGCGCTCAACGACAACGCCGTCGACCTTTCCGTGCAGCTCGAACGCATTGTTGAAGGCGCGCGCTCGGACGGCGGCCCGCAGATTGAGCTTGAAGTTATGACCGAACATGCGCCCGCAAACGTCGCGAGCTGCTTTGCGGCGGTCCTGCGCGAGGCGCTCTCCAACACCATGCGCCACGCTTGCGCCCAGACCGTCACTGTACGATGCATGGAGCATCCGTCGTTTTACCAGCTCATTGTTAGCGACGATGGCGCGGGCGGGGTTCGAGCAAGCGGCCGCGGCGTCGCAGAAGGCATGGGGCTCGGCTCCATGCGCGAGCGCGTCGAGGCGCTTGGCGGCACCTTCACCGCCGGCCCGCGCGCCGGCTCCCCCGGCTGGCGCGTGTTTGCCACCGTTCCCAAACAGCAAGGAGATGAGGACCGATGAGGCTCATCGTTGTCGACGACGACCGCTTGGTGGTCGATTCGCTCAAGATTATCCTGGGCGCCCAGCCGCAGATCGAGGTAGTTGGCACCGGCGCCAACGGCAACGATGCGGTGGCGCTCTACGCCGAGCACGCACCCGATATCGCACTGCTCGACATTCAGATGCCGGGGCGCGACGGCCTTTCGGCGGCGCGCGAGATCCTTGAGCGCGACCCTGCGGCACGCGTGGTGTTTCTGACGACATTCTCGGATGACGAGTACATTGTGTCGGCGCTCAAACTGGGCGCCCGCGGCTATCTGATCAAAACCGATGTCGCCGCCATCCCGCCGGCGTTGGCGCAGGTCATGGACGGCAAACGTGTGCTCGAGGGTAAGGCGATCGAGGACATCGATTTTGACGGAACGGGCATCGCGACGGGCACGCCCCGCCGGCCCGCGGCCTTTGCCAGCCTGACCGACCGCGAGTTCGAAGTCGCCGAGCTCATCGCCCGCGGCCTCGACAACAAAGAGATTGCCGCCACCGCCTATATGGGCGAAGGCACCGTGCGCAACCACATCAGCTCGATCCTTGCCAAAATGGGCCTGCGCAACCGCACGCAGATCGCCATCGCCTACCTGCGAGGCTAATTTCCCAACGGCCGACCACCCCGGCATAGCAAAATGGCTGTTACCGATTTAACGCCATTTCAAAACTATGCCGGTTTACGGGGCTAAAGTCGGGACCCTCATCCATACCTTCATTTTTTGAAAAACGGCAGGCTATCTACCTGCGGTTTTGTTTTTGCGATTTTCTGTATGGTCGGAGGTTCGCTATCCGGCCCCGTAAACCGGCATAGTTTTGTTAGCGGCAGCCTAACCGCGCGTTTAAGCGCGGGGCCGGTGGGGCATTTTTGCCCCACCGGCCCCCATTCCAGCGCTATACCAGCCCCATTCCAGAGCTATTCCGGCTTGGTTTCCACCGTGGGAGTCTTGTCTGCCGCAACTGGGGTGCGGGCGGTGTCCATAGTCAGGCAGTGCTTGGGGCAGCTTTCGATGCACTCGCCGCACACCACACAGGCATACGGGTCGATCGACCACGTTCCGCCCTTGCGATCGACCGCGAGCGCGCCCGCCGGGCAGCGACGCGCGCACATCCCGCAGCAAATGCACACGTCCATGTCGTTGACGATATGCCCGCGCAGGCGCTCGGGCGCCGTCAGCTCCTCCTGCGGATAGCACACCGTGACCGGCGGCTTGACCATAGAGCCCAAGGCCGTCTTGGCAAATGTCAGCAAACTCATGCCGCGCCTACCTTTCCGTGCAGCTAATGCAGGGGTCGATGGTCAGGATAATCATGGGCACGTTGGCAAGGAGCACACCCTGCAGCGCATGTGTCAGACCCGCCAGGTTCTGCGACGTCGGCGTGCGCACGCGAAAACGGTCCAGGTTCTTGGTGCCGTTGCCGCGCACATAGTAGTACGCCTCGCCGCGCGGCTGCTCAATCACAACCTCGCCGCGCGCGCCGTCGGCCGGCGTGAGCTTGGTGCGCCCGCCGATACCGTCGTGCGGAATCTTGCCCACAAGCTCCTTGATGATGTCCATGGCCTGGGTGACCTCGGCGCAACGCACCTGGCAGCGGGCATAGCAATCGCCATCGGTAGCAACGATGGGCTCAAATGCAGCCAGGTCCGCATAGGCACCGTCGCCAAACATGCGCACGTCGTAATCCACGCCCGAGGCGCGGCCGAACGGGCCGACCATCGAAAGCTCCAGCGCGTCCTTCTTGCTGATCACGCCCACGCCGTGCAGGCGCTCGCCGCAGCTATTGTCGTCCAAAAACGTATGCACCAGGGCCTCGTAGTCGGGACGCATGGCGTCGAGCGTCTGGACAATGCCCGCTAGCTCGGAGTCCTCAATGTCGTGCTTAAGGCCGCCGATCTCGTTGATTGACAAAATCACGCGACCGCCGCACGTACTCTCAAAGATCTTGAGAATCTGCTCTCGCAGCGTCCACGACCGATAGAACAGCGCCTCGAAGCCAAAGGCATCGGCGAGCAAGCCCAGCCACAGCAGATGCGAGTGAATGCGCGAAAGCTCGTGCAAAATGGTACGGATATACTGCACGCGGCCAGGCACCTCGATGTTTAGCATGCGCTCGCAGGCGCTGGCATAGCCGCAGCTATGGCCCACGGCGCAGATGCCGCAGATGCGCTCGGCGATGTAGCCAAACTGATGCATATCGCGCTTTTCGGTGAGCTTCTCGAGTCCGCGGTGCACAAAGCCGATCTGCGGAATTGCCTCGAGAACGCGGTCGTCCTCGATCACCAGGTCCAGATGAAGCGGCTCGGGCAGCACCGGGTGCTGCGGGCCAAACGGAATAACGGAGCGATGTGCCATGGACCTTACGCCTCCTTTTTATGCTTGTCGCGGGCGGCCTTTGCGGCAAGCGCCACACGGACCTTGGCCGCTTTCTCGGGATCCATGGCGGCGAGCTTTGCCTCCATCTCGGCAGCCTTGAGCGCCGCCTTGGCAGCAGCCTCATCGTGCTGAGTATCGGAGCCGGCAGCCGCAGCGGGCTGGGCGACGGCAGCGCCCGCAGCATCGTCGGCGCCCGCAGTGCTCTCCCCCGCAGTGGCCGTGGCAGCGGCAGCCTTCTCGGCCGCGGCCTTGCGTGCCTTGGCCTCGGCAGCCGCGCGGACCTTCATGGCCTTCTCGCGCGCAGCCTTCACCTCGGGCGTGATGACGCTCATGGGCTCGGCGGTCGAGACCTGGTAGAAAAAGCCGTTAAAGTCGACCTGCATGTCGGTGATGGCAAGACCAAACAGGTCATGCGCCTCGTTCTCAAACGGGAACACCGCCGGATAATACGAGCTGATGGACGGAATCTCCTGGTACTGATCGATCCCCTCAGCCACCAGGTTCTCGATCGCGTAGCTGCCGTCCTGCGCGATCTGCTCCTGAGCGGCGCGAACGTTGATAAACGTATAGACCAGGCGATACGAACCGTCGTCCACACAGCGCTCGGCATGCATCTGCACAAAGCGCGCGCCGGCACCCTTGAGCGCCTGCACATGCGGCAACAGCTCATCGATCCCGACGGTGGTATAGATTGCCTTTTGCATTACTCGGCCTCCTTTGCAGCGGCGGG
>CABSMB010000012.1 GCA_902478705.1 uncultured Collinsella sp.
TCCGTTGCCGAAGATGAGCTCGCCCAGGCCGCCGATGCCACAGCTAGCCCCGATGCCCCGATCATGAAGATTGCCCAATGGGCCGACTACCTGCAAGAGCTCGGCATCGGCGCTGTGCTCATCAATCCGCCGCTCGAGTCTGATAGCCACGGTTACGACACGCGCAGCCTGCGCCATATTGACCGCCGCCTGGGTGGGGATGCCGATTTTGCCGCCGTGTGCGAGACACTGCACGCCCACGGCATCCGTGTGGTGCTCGATGCCGTCTTCAACCACGTCGGTCGCGGCTTTTGGGCCTTCCGCGATGTGCAGGAGCGCAAGTGGGACTCGCCGTACAAGGATTGGTTCCACATCAGCTTCGACGGTGACTCGTGCTACGGCGACGGCTTTTGGTACGAGGGCTGGGAGGGCCATTTTGAGCTTGTGAAGCTCAACCTGCAAAACCCCGCCGTGGTCGATTACTTGCTTGAGTCCGTGCGTCGCTGGGCCGAGGTCTTTGGCATCGACGGTCTGCGTTTGGACGTCGCCTACATGCTCGACCGCGACTTTATGCGCCGTCTGCATACGTTTACCCGTGAGCTCAAGCCCGACTTTGTGCTGATCGGCGAGACGCTCCACGGTGACTACAACCAGATCGTCAACGATGAGATACTCGACTCCTGCATCAATTACGAGTGTTACAAGGGCCTGTACTCCAGCTTTAATTCGGTCAACATGTTCGAGATTGCCCACTCGCTTCATCGCCAGTTTGGCGGTGACCCGTGGTGCATTTATCGCGGCAAGCATCTGCTGTCGTTTGTCGACAACCACGACGTACCGCGCCTGGCGAGCATCCTGACGGACAAGTCCTGCCTGCGCCCCGCCTACGGCATGCTCTTTGGTATGCCGGGCATTCCATGCGTCTACTACGGCAGCGAGTGGGGGATTACTGGCGAAAAGGGCGGCCCCGATGGCGATTGGGCGCTACGTCCTGCGCTTGACACCCCGGCACCTAACGAGCTGACGGCATTTGTCACGCAGCTTGCGCACCTACGCTCGGCAAATGACGCGACGGCTCGTGCCCTCAACTACGGTGCCTATCGCAACGTGGTGATTCAGAACAAGCAGCTGCTGTTCGAGCGCGCCTGCGACGACGCGACGGTGCTCGTGGCGGTCAATGCCGTGAACGAGCCCTACACCTTTGGAGCCGGCGAACTCAGCGGCTCCTTCGTCGACCTGCTTGCCGACGATGCGCCCACGGTCGAGCTGTCGGGCTCCCTTGAACTTGCGCCCTATGAGGTGCGTTATCTGCTGAGGGCCTAATTCATGACTGCGCCGGACGAGGGCTATCAACATATTGAGCATGGGTTTGAGCCCGTGTTTGACGAGCGCTCGCGCGTTTTGGTGCTGGGGTCGTTTCCCTCGGTGCTCTCGCGTGCCAATGCCTTCTACTATGGCAATCCGCAGAACCGCTTTTGGCGCGTGATGGCCGCGTGCCTTGGTGCGCTCGTGCCGCCCAACGAGGGAGACTCTTTGGCGAGCGGCGAGCCCGCGACGCTTGACGCCTCGATTGCCGCCAAGCGGGCTATGCTGCTGAACAGCGGCGTGGCCCTGTGGGACGTGATCGAGAGCTGCGACATTAAGGGCTCAAGCGACGCGAGCATCAAAAACGTCGTTCCGGCGCATGTCGAGCTCATTACCGGTGCAGCTCCTATCGAGGCCGTTGTCTGTAACGGCGGCACGGCAGGGCGGCTCTACAAGCGCTACCTGCAAGAGCGCACGGGGCTGCCGGCCATCGTTCTGCCGTCGACTAGTCCCGCCAATGCGGCATGGCGCCTAGAGCAATTAATCGACTGCTGGTCTAGTGGAATTACGTGGCGCTAGGCCGGTGATATGGAATGTCGCTTACGGACAAAGATCGGCTGTCCCTATTTTGAAAAATTGGGACAGCCGATCTTTGTCCGATCAGTTATTTGGCTCCCGTTCGTATTCGCGAGAGGGTTATAGGAGACATGCCAAGAAAGGACGCAACTCTAGAATGGGGTATTTTATCTATAACCCCGGGATATTCACTCAGGAACCACTCGTAGCGGGCGTGCGCTGTGGCCTTTCGAAGCATATCTTCTAACTTAAAATGATCAAGCCAAGCTCTTGTGAGATAGCGATTGATATAAGATCCCAGCTCTGGGTTAGTTGCTGAACGGGCTTGGATTTCGCTGATTTCGAATGTAATGAGGGTGCAGTTGGTTAACGCTTGAACATAGTCGGGTGATGGGGCGCTTAAATCGGCGGTGGGCATAGTGGGCATAGCAGGTTTAGACATGATGCAGTCTACAATCTCGGTGCCGTCGTCCTGCAGAACGTATGCACAGGCAATCCCAGTATAGAGTAGTAAAAAAAGGGTTTGGGCTGAGCCCATCTTGAGAATTAGGTCTCCTTTTTTGTATTGCTGCAAGATGGCAATTGAAGCGAGTTCTTCTTGAAGCTCCTGACTGTTGCAGGAGACATATTGATTAAAGAAGGATGGATCCATTTCGTCCCAAGATGTTTGACAAATTAACAAATGCTAATAAAAGTTTAAATTGCTTCGCATGAGAGCTCATTAGCAAATGTTAATGCGGAAGTCCTCAATATGTGAATGCCTTCTTACTTTAAATGAGAGCTTGAGATAACGCAATGCCGCCACCGTTAACCGACGGACGGGAGGCATTGGAGTCATTGGTTGCCTTCCTAGTGGGGCGAACGCTGCTCTTCCTAAATTCGGACGGGTCATTAACATTCGTTAATGACCCGCACTGTTTAATATCGCAGAATTCAGTCAATCTTCTAATTACTGGACTGCCTTTTCGTTAGGGGTGGAGCGAATATGTACTGTGGCGGCTGTGGAAATGAAATTCCGGATTCTGCTCAGTTTTGCGGATATTGCGGTACTCCGGTTTCACGTTTAAATGCCGATGAGACCGGATGGAAATCATATGGGAATGAAAGACTGAACAGCGGCGTGCGCGCTGTCGACAGGGAGCTTTACCGCTCGTCGACTATTCCCAATTAATATAAAATCGGATGCATTTTGGCGGTTGTGTCGTGTGCCTTCTGTGCCGCTCTCCTTCTTTTCGTGAGCTTTATGACCGTGGAAACGTATGCCTCGGTCGATTTGGGCGGCACGCAGTCGTACACATCTAATGGCACGACATACGTGACGCCATCAACCGGAATGGGGACGGTTCGAGTGTCTCCTTTTAGCGATGCTGCAATAGTCGGATTTAGGTTGGGCGCTGTCGGCGTATTTGTGTTTGGAGTTGCGGCGGCAATTGGTATGTACACCCGAGGAAGGGCTTGCTCTGTATTGGTCAAGGATGGGCCGAATCCGGGTCTTGAGATAGTTCCGCTTGTGAGTATTTTTAGCCCAAAGCCTGCGCCTATAGCAACGTTTGTCTCAATTCATGAGATTTCTCAAATAGGAAGCGTTCTTAAAGTTGGCGAGTTCAGGCTGACTCTTAAAAGCGGGAAATGCCTTCGCGTTTTGGCGCATGATCCCGATATGTGCCAAGCTGCCATTCAAAGTCTGTATCGCTCGAACGGCGGAATCGCCTAGGCCTGTCTGCCTTTCGGATTTCCAAGCGGGGTCGACGTTTTGCAAATGGGAACGGAAGGGGTTCGCCAAACGCGTCTCTAATGAGCGAAGGGATATTGGAATGGTTTGCCCAAATTGCGGGACGAACAATCTAGATAGTGCTGTCTATTGTGGCGAATGCGGGGCGCTATTGGCAAAGAGAGGATCTGCCGGAGCCCCTGTGACTGGCTACTGTTCTCGCTGCGGTTCGGCTGTTACCGCAGGAACGTGTTTTTGTGAGAACTGCGGCTCGCCCCTTGTCGGCAATGGGGCAGATCAATCTCTAGCTGTGCCTCAGGCGATAAAAAGCGGTAAATCACATAAGCGCGTATTACTTGCGCTTGCATGCGCTGTGTGGCTTCTTATCGTATTGGCTGTGGATGTTTTGATTGTCACGCTGCCTGATTTAATTGATGGCGAAGCCACCGTAGGGATGAGTGCGGTCGATGGGGAATCCTATGCTTCGGAAATATCTGATGGCGGATATTCCACGGCCGAACAGGCAGCGCAAACACTTGAGATTCCGCTAAACGATATTTATGCAAACCTGACCAGCGTCTTGGCGAACGGCGCTAATGATAAATCTATTCGTGCTTACGCTACAACTTTTTGCGATGGGTTTCCCCCTGCGGTTATAGACGCCATTGCTGATGAAGAGGGCGTCACAAAGGATGGGCTCGTTGAAATAACGGCTGAATCGATGTCGTCTGCGGTGCCTTTTACGGAATCGGACCTTGAATATCTCGACAAGCTATCAATTAGCGCAGCGGTTGAGCTGACAGATCAGCTCGATGCCGGTCACTTGGACGAGGTCAACGAGGTGCTGGATCGATGTGGGCTTACAGAACGTGCTACGGATGGCTACAAGGTGGGGGAGACTGTTACCTTTAGGGCATTGGATGGTTCTCTCAGTTCGGATGGGAATGAGAGTGAATCGTATGACGTTTCGGATACCACTATTGAAGTGATTCAAATTGGTGACAGGTGGTACCTGTGGTCATCGGCTTTGAATCAGAATTCGAACAGTTAAATAAAAGCACTGCAGACTTCGCTTCCGTTGGTGTGTGCTGTTTTACATATCTCGCAATGAGGTTCTCTAGAAATGGAAGGAACGATAGCGATGTGGTGCCCATATTGCGGTTTTGAGGGCGGCAGCGGCTCCTTTTGCATCCATTGCGGATCAAAGATTGGGGCGGAGTCGTGTGAAGCTGAAGACTCAGCTCGCCAGGAGGAGATAAACCGAACCGTTGTGAAGCAAGGCGGTGCGAGCGGGACTGATGTGGACAAAGGTGATGCTGGGCATCTCGTCGAAATGTCGCTCCCCATTAAGAAGGCCTGTAAGCGGAACGGATCGCAAACAATTACGCTTGTGTTGACCATCGTATTTTGTGGCATCTTTGTAGCAATTGCGGGCTATTCCTTCTTCGATATGTCAAATGCTATCTATGACTTAAATTTACAGCTTGTGATTTACGGCGTGCCTTGCGTGGCGATTTTCCTTGCCCTTTATATCTCATTTTTGGCAATTCCCGCTTCAATCGCCTGTCGTTCAATCGCATTTTTAGTGTCAGGAGAAAACAACGGGCTAGGTTGGCTTTGCCTTAGTGTCGAGAGTGGGTCACTTGTTGGTATTTGCCTCGCTCTTGAGTTTCTCCTTGATCCTCTGCTTCAAACGGTGCTACCAACAATAGATGCGTTTGGAGAAGGCCTCCTTCTTTTCATAGAAGGCATATGGTATGAGATGGCTCCATTTACGGTTCCCGCTGCCTGCATGTGTTTCTTAATAGTTTTCCAGACGATAAAGACATGGGCGAATGGGGAGATATAGAGATGCGCTGTCAGCAATGCGGTTGTGATAATCCCAGTAAAATGTTTTATTGCGCTCAATGCGGGACGCCGCTTCGCAAAAGCGGGAATGGATTGTTCTCGGAGGACGTGGAGGGGCGAAGTAGTGAGCCGGGAAAGACGCCATCGTGCGGTTTTAGAAAAAAGGTAAAGCTAATTCCTTTTGCAGCGCTGATCTGGATGCTCATAGCAGGACTTGTGACAGGCAAAGAAATGATATTTCCAGAGAACGGCTATGCGTCTGCCTACGATGCTATTGATACGCTTGAAGATCCAATCGACAACATTCTTGAGTGCGATTTTGACGATGCAGCGTTGAACGAGTACTCAGCGGTAGTTCGAGATGCGCTTCCGGGTGGTGCTGGGCCCAAGGATGTTGAAATAAACATTGATGCGTTGAAAAGCTATCCCGAGGGCTTCAGAGATCTTTTGAGATTCGCTGATGAAGATAGCGCTGGGGCTGGATTGGGCATTGTTACGTCTTTGACTGAAGCGGGAGAGCTGGAGAATGCATCACTGTCTGTGATTAGCGATGAAATGAAAAGCGCCGGGGTCGTGGGCAATGTAGAGACTGGGTACGCAATAAGCCTGAGCGTAACTATTGCCGCCTACGAAGACACTTCTATACTTAAACAAGGTGATGAGGAATCCGCGGAGATTGACGATATCGGCGTGTATGCCGTTCAGGTTGATGGCAGATGGTACCTATGGCCTCATTCCTGCAGCCAGCCTAAAGAGAAGTAGTTTGCAATGCGATATACGTTGCGAAAACCAACAATCAGGCTCGTTGGGGGCTGTTCGGCCAACGATGTGTACGAAGCCCTTTGTGCAGGTTTATTAGGGGGCCTGCGATGCTGTCTATAGTCCTCCGGGGTTCTTCTTTGGCTGCAATTAATGAACGTCCTATCTGGCTCCGAGCATGTTTCCCAGTTGAGAATTGAGAGCTGAGGGCTATCTGGATTAATGCCGGAGATTGGAAATGGGGGGCTTATTGCTGCTAGGCTCACCGCTGGCAAATTCGTCGGCCTAGATTTATTTGCGCATGCTTAGGTTCCAGATTGGCGCCGGCACAGCTGGCTCGGCAAAAACCATGCCATCGGTGCCGAGGTTCTCGGCATTGCCGCCGCCGAGTCGTTGCGCATGCTCAATGGAGCAGCCCATGCGCACAGCGCCCACAAGCTTATCCATCGCTTCCGAAAATGGCCGACGCAAGAGGCCCATACGCGGGGAGTGGCGAAGTGCTGCGATGCCGCTGCCGGCACAGACGACAATGCCACCGCACCACGACAACCCCCGACGCTCGCACGCTTCGCGCAGATGGCCAACGACCGTGTGCGCTCGCTCGGGACTCTCGCAGTCGGCTTGAACAACGACATAGACGCGCGTTTCCGTGCCCCCAAGGCAATCAAGCGCCTGCTCAACGACGCTCATCGCCTCGTTATTGAGCGCATCCTCAACAGCGAATACAATGCCGTCCGCAGCGCTGCCGCCATCATCCGTCTCCAGAGCGACCAGACGGGGGAGCGAAGTACCGGAAAGCCGGGCATAGGCGGCGATGGCATCCTGCAGGTCCCAGAGCAAAAACTCAAGATCGGCGCTCTCGGGAATACTGACAAACGCAATGGTTTGCAGCGTTTTTGGCACATCGCCGCGCGCGGTCACCTCCATGCCATCTCCTTTCCAGTCCGTTTCCGTTTAGGTTACACCGTCTGGCGGCGCCTAGCCGCGCTATCCTAGTGCAACCCTTACGAAAGGAACGCCATGCGTCTGCCCATGAATACCTCGCTTGCCACGCTCAAGCCCTCCGGCATCCGCCGAATCAACGCACTCGCCGCTCAGCATCCGGGATGCATTGCGCTTGCGCTCGGCGAGCCTGATTTTTCCACGCCCGACGTGATTAGCGCCGAGGTGACCGCCGCGCTGGACCGCGGTGACACGCATTATCCGCCCAACAACGGTCGCCCTGCCCTGCGCGAGGCGCTGTCCGCATATATGGGCGACGCGGGCCTTTCGTTTTCTGCTGACGAGGTCATCCTGACCGATGGTGCGACTGAGGCCCTGTCGGCTACCTTTATGGCTATGCTCAATCCAGGCGACGAGGTCATCATCCCCACGCCGGCTTTTGGTTTGTACGAGAGCATCGTCGTGGCCAATCACGCCAAAGCGGTCTTTTTGGATACGGAGCCTGCGCAATTTCAGATTGACGAGGACGCGCTTCGTGCTTGCGTGACGCCGGCGACCAAGGCCATCGTCATCTGCTCGCCCAACAATCCCACGGGCTGCATTCTCAACGCGGCATCGCTCGACGCCGTGGCGCGCGTAGCGGAGCAGGCGGGCATCTACGTAGTCTGCGACGACGTATACAACCGTCTGGTCTATGTGGATGGCTACGAGCGATTTGCCCAGCGCCACCCGGAGCTACGCGAGCAGACGGTGGTCATCGAGAGCTTCTCCAAGCCCTGGGCTATGACTGGCTGGCGCTTGGGTTGGCTCGCAGCGGCAGCCCCCGTCATCGCCGAGATCGCAAAGGCCCACCAATATTTAGTATCGAGTGCCGTCTCCTTCGAAATGGACGCCGCAGCTCGAGCCCTCACCGTCGACCCCACCCCCATGCTCAAAGTCTACCGAGCCCGCCGCAAACGCGTGCTCGCAGCCTTAAACGCCATGGGCCTCGACGCAGTAGAGCCCGCAGGAGCCTTCTACACTTTCCCGAGCATCAAACAATTCGGCCTAACAAGCCAAGCCTTCTGCATCAAAGCCATCAAAGAGGCAAACGTAGCCCTAGTCCCGGGCGACTGTTTCGGCACCGAAGGCCACATCCGCCTAAGCTACTGCGTCTCCGACAAAAACCTGGACGAAGGTCTCCGCCGCCTGTCCACCTTCATTTCGACTTTGTAATCCTCAGGGATGCAACACATCAGCCCACCGACACAAGGGTTATGCGTGGGGCGCGTCGCTCAACGGAAAACCGGGCTGCCCCAAAGTCACCGCAGGCCGCGCCGCCGAAGGCCGGGCGCAAGGTTTTCGTAGATTCCGCACGAGCCGAAGAGCACTTAATGTGCTCTTCGTGCGAGCCAGGACTTGACCGAGCGAAAACCTTGCGCCCGGCCTTCGGCGGCGCGGCCGGAATGGTGGAATTGTGTGCAGCCCGGTTTCCCGTTGACCGACGCCGGGGTCCCCGCCATAATACTTACGGTTCACGCACGAATCCGCTGCCAGAGACAGCCGGTGCAAACGGGCATCGCCCGCGAGCTTAATGGGATATCCCGCCAGCCGAGGTGGTCGAGTAGATATGTCTTCTCGCCCCCGTCGCTCATGCAGCGCGGGGGCTTTCTTTTTGGACATGCCCCCGTCACGTCCTTGTGGCGGACCGTGCCCGGAAAGAATTCGAGGAGGTGTAATTCATGCCCCAGCAGTACAAAATCGACAAGGTTGCAGAGATCGAGTCCCGTATCGCCGAGAACGCCGGTCTGTTCGTCGTCAACTACAACGGTCTGACGGTTAAGCAGGCTCAGGAGCTGCGTCATCAGCTTCGCGAGTGCGGCGCCGAGATGAAGGTCTACAAGAACAACCTGGTCAAGATCGCTCTCAAGAACCAGGAGCAGCCCGAGCTCGACGAGATCCTCGCCGGCCCCGTCGCTTATGTGTTCTACGAGACCGAGCCGGTCGAGGCCGCTAAGACCCTTAAGGACTTCTCCGCTAAGTCCAAGGGTGTCCTTGAGATCAAGGGCGGTATCTCCGACGGCAAGGCCGTTTCCGCTGATGATGTTAAGGCTATCGCCGAGCTGCCCACCAAGGATCAGCTTCTCGGCCAGATCGCCGGTCTCATCTCCGGTTTCGCTCGCGACATCGCTGTCTGCGTCAACGGCGTTTCCTCTGGTCTCGCTCGTTCGATCCAGCAGGTCTCCGAGCAGAAGGCAGCCTAGTTGCTGTTTTCACCCGCGGCGGCAACGCCGCACCCTTGGCGCATTCGCGCCGTGTTTTAACTGATCTCCGTGCATCCGCACGGAAACCGAAAGGACTTAGAAATGGCTAAGCTTACCACCGATGAGATCATCGATGCTCTTAAGGAAATGACCCTTCTCGAGGCTTCCGAGCTCGTCAAGGCTATCGAGGACACCTTCGGCGTTTCCGCCGCTGCTCCTGCCGCTGTTGTCGCCGCTCCTGCTGCTGGCGCTGCTGAGGCCGAGGAGAAGACCGAGTTTGACGTCGTGCTCGAGGGCTTCGGCGACAACAAGATCCAGGTCATCAAGGCCGTCCGTGAGCTCACCAACCTTGGCCTGAAGGAGGCCAAGGAGGTCGTCGAGGGCGCTCCCAAGGCTGTTCTCGAGGGTGCCAAGAAGGAGGACGCCGAGGCTGCCAAGGAGAAGCTCGAGGCTGCTGGCGCTGCTGTCACCCTCAAGTAATCAGGCTCTCTCGCCAGATTTCTTTGCAGACGGGGCTCACTATGCGAGCCCCGTCTTTTTTTGTATCGGCCCCTCATTCTCATTACTCGGCACGCAGAACACCGTTGTCTTCGCCGTGCCAATCCCGTTACCGCTGGGGCGTAAAATTGCACCATTCGAGCAATAATTTGCGTTGACCTGCTGAAGAATTGCGTTTGCCTTACGGCGACGTATGTCTCCGGCGGTAAGATACTTCCGTATCGCAATTTGGTCTGCGGCCGCCGTGCCGCACGCATAGGGCGCATTCTGCGCCTGCGAAAGGATCCTTGAATAACATGAAGGCAATCATCCCCGCCGCCGGCCTTGGCACGCGTTTTCTGCCTGGCACTAAGTGCACGCCCAAAGAGATGCTGCCGGTGCTCGACAAGCCGGTCATTCAGTATGTCGTTGAGGAGGCGCTCGACCCCGAGGAGGTTGACGACGCCATCATCGTTACTTCTCCCGGTAAGCCCGAGCTGCTGAGCTACTTCCAGCCCGACCGTTCGCTCGAGAACCTGCTGCGCGAGCGCGGCAAGAATGTCTATGCCGATGCCGTCGCCCACGCTGGCGGTATGCCGGTCGACTTCCGCTATCAGTACGAGCCCAAGGGCCTCGGCCATGCTATCCGCTCTGCTGCCGATGCCGTGGCAGGGGAGAACTTCCTGGTTCTTCTGGGCGACTACGTTGTGCCTAACCGCGACATCTGCGACAAGATGCTCGCCGTTTCCAAAGAGCACGGTGGCGCTTCGGTTATCGCCGTCGCTGCTTGCTCGCCCGAGGAAGTCAGCCGCTACGGCGTTATCGCCGGCGAGCGCGTCGGTTCGCTCGAGGGCGCCGAGGGCGTTGCCGATGCCGAACCGGGCGCTGTCTGGCGCATCGGCGGTCTGGTCGAGAAGCCCGCTCCCGAGGCGGCTCCGTCCAACCTGTACATCGTCGGTCGTTACCTGCTGAGTCCGCTGGTCATGGACCTGCTGGCCGATCAGCAGGCCGGCAAGGGCGGCGAGATCCAGCTCACCGACGCCATGGCCCGCTCGCTCGACCGCGAGGCCATGTACGCTGTCGTCATCGACCCGCTCTCGGGCTACGACACCGGCACCCCGTCTGGCTGGATGGCCACCAACGCCCTCATGGCTGCAAGCGATCCTCGCTTTGCCGGCGCCTTCTGGGACGCCATCGACGAGCGCGGCGGCTTGATGCGCAAATAAGCCTTCGAGCATCGACATTTACGGGTGCAGACTTCGGTCTGCACCCGTTTTTTATGCGGGCTACAGCTTAGCTCCGAAAAGTGCGACCCACAATTCGGCCGAATTCCGGGCTGCGCTTTCCCAAACAGTCGGGTTGCGGAAACTACGACCCGGAATATCGGCTCAGAACGGGATGCGGTTTCCCAAACAGGGCTCAATCGGAAACTGCGACCCAGTTTGAGGCCTCAAAACGGGACGCAGTTTCCGCCCGGCCAACCCTCGCCGCCATTCCGCTATTCAGCGGTCCGCACCAGCAGTCTCGTTCACAGAAAATATATGAACAGGTGTTCGATGCACACCTGTTTACCTGCATCTTTTCTGTCGAAAAACTTTGCTACTCCAAAAACTCAATCGCGTCAAGGCTTTTCTTGCCCAACGGTCGGTACCTGATAAACTATTAGGTTGCGATAACTGGCGAAGCTATGCCTCGCCAACCCACCGAGCATTTCCGTGAAGGAGGAAAAACCTGGTGACCTACGCATACACTGCCACTGAGCGCAAGCGCGTCAGCTTCGGGAAAATCCCGGAGGCCATGGAGCTCCCCAACCTTATCTCTGTTCAAAGGGAATCCTTTGAGCGTTTTAAGGACGAGGGCCTTCGTGAGGCGTTCAAGGAATCCAGCCCCATCCAGAGCCAGAACCATGTTCTCGAGGTTACCTTCGGCGAGCATCAGTTCGGCGACCCCGCGCACACCGTCGAGGAGTGCCGCGAGAAGGACATGACCTATCAGGCCCCGCTTCTGACCGACGTCCGTCTCACCAACAAGGAGACCGGCGAGATCAAGGAGCAGCTCGTCTTCATGGGCGACTTCCCCATGATGACCGATCAGGGCACCTTCATCATCAACGGTACCGAGCGTATCGTCGTCTCGCAGCTCGTCCGCTCCCCGGGCGTGTACTACAGCTCCGAGATGGATTCGGGCAAGCAGATTTACAAGGCCCAGATCATCCCGTCCCGCGGTGCCTGGCTTGAGTTTGAGGTCGACAAGCGCGACCAGCTCATGGTCTCCATCGACCGTAAGCGCAAGCAGAGCGCCACGATGTTCCTGCGCGCCCTTGGCATTGCCGTCACCAACGACGACATCATCGAGCTGCTCGGCAACTCCGATGTGATCAAGCGCACCCTGGAGCGCGACACCGCCCTCACCCGCGAGGATGCCCTTATCGAGATCTACCGTCGCCTGCGCCCGGGCGAGCCTCCCACCGTGGACGCTTCCCGCAGCCTGCTCGAGGGCCTGCTCTTCAACCCGCAGCGCTACGATCTGGCCCGCGTCGGTCGTTACAAGGTTAACAAGAAGCTCAACCTCACCACCGAGGAAGAGGTCACGGTGCTCACCGACGAGGATATCGTCGCGACGCTGCGCTACCTGCTGTCCCTCGCTGCCGGCGAGCAGGGCTTCAAGGTCGACGACATCGACCACTTTGGCAACCGCCGCATCCGCACCGTCGGCGAGCTCGTCGCCAACCAGTTCCGTATCGGCATGAGCCGTATGGAGCGCGTCGTCCGTGAGCGCATGAGCTCCCAGGACATCGACGAGATCACCCCGCAGTCGCTCATCAACATCCGCCCGATCGTGGCCTCCATCAAGGAGTTCTTCGGTTCCTCGCAGCTCTCGCAGTTCATGGACCAGGCGAACCCCCTGACCGGTCTGACCCACAAGCGCCGTCTGTCCGCACTCGGCCCTGGCGGTCTTGCCGGCCACAAGTCCGGCTCCAGCCGCCGCACCAACGTGCCGACGGCCGTCCGCGACGTCCACAACTCGCACTACAGCCGCATGTGCCCCATCGAGACCCCCGAAGGCCCCAACATCGGCCTGATCGGCTCGCTCGCCCTCTACGCCCGCGTCAACGAGTACGGCTTCATCGAGGCCCCGTTCCGTCGCGTCGAGAACGGCGTTGCCACCGACCAGATCGACTGGATGACCGCTGACGAGGAAGAGAAGCACGTCATCGCGCCGGCCAACACGCCGCTCGATCCCAAGACCAACGAGTTCATCACGACCGATGCCGAGGGCAAGATCGTCCGCCCGCACACCGTGATCGCCCGTACCCGCGACTTCGACGGCTCCTTCGGTGCTCCCGCCGACGTGCCCGTCGAGGACGTCGACTACATGGACGTCTCGCCCCGTCAGATGCTCTCCGTCGCAGCCACGCTGATCCCGTTCCTCGAGCACGACGACGCCAAGCGTACGCTGATGGGCGCCAACATGCAGCGTCAGGCCGTGCCGCTGGTTCACCCCGCCGCTCCCTATGTCGGTACCGGCATGGAGCGTCGCGCCGCTCTGGACTCCGGCGAGGTCACCCTGGCCAAGAACGCCGGCGAGGTCATCTTTGCCGACGCCGCCAAGATTATCGTCAAGCATGCCGGCGGCATGGACGAGTATCACCTGGCCAAGTACCAGCGCTCCAACCAGTCCACCTGCATCAACCACCGTCCGCTCGTGCGCGTCGGTGACACCGTTGAGCAGGGCGAGCCTCTGGCTGACGGTCCTTCGACCGATCATGGCGAGCTTGCACTGGGTCAGAACCTCACCGTGGCATACATGCCGTGGGAAGGCTTCAACTACGAGGACGGTATCGTCGTGTCCGAGCGCCTGGTGGCCGAAGACCTGCTGACGACCATCAACATCACCCGTCACGAGATCGATGCCCGCGACACCAAGCTCGGTCCCGAGGAGATCACCCGCGAGATCCCGAACCTCTCCGAGGACATGCTTGCCAACCTCGATGAGGACGGCATCATCCGCATCGGCGCCGAGGTCGGCCCTGGCGACATCCTGGTCGGTAAGGTCACGCCTAAGGGCGAGAGCGCTCTGACCGCTGAGGAGCGCCTGCTGCGCGCCATCTTCGGTGCCAAGGCCCACGACGTCCGCGACACCTCCCTTAAGATGCCTCACGGCGCTTACGGTCGCGTCATCGACGTCGTCCGCTTTAGCCGCGAGAACGGCGACGACCTGGCCCCCGGCGTCAACGAGCAGGTGCGCGTCTACGTCGCCCAGCGTCGTAAGATCCAGCAGGGCGATAAGATCGCCGGCCGCCACGGCAACAAGGGCGTTATCTGTAACGTTCTGCCGGTCGAGGACATGCCCTACATGGCTGACGGTACCCCGATCGACGTTATCCTCAACCCGCTGGGCGTTCCGTCCCGTATGAACGTCGGCCAGCTGCTCGAGTGCCACCTTGGCTGGGCTGCTGCCTGCGGTTGGGATACCGAGCAGGCCGACTCCGACAAGTACGTCCCCGGTCCGTTCTTCACCGCCACGCCTGTCTTCGACGGCGCCAAGGAGGACGAGATCGCCGAGGTCATCCGTCGTGCCAACAAGAACATGCTCAACAAGGCCACCGCTGCCTTTGGCGATCACATGCGTCCCGAGTTCGTCACCCAGCTTGACGAGCGCGGCAAGACCCGTCTGTTCGACGGCCGCACCGGCGAGGAGTTCCGCGAGCCCATTACCGTGGGTACGTCCTACATCCTCAAGCTCGGCCACATGGTCGACGACAAGATCCACGCCCGTTCGACTGGCCCTTACAGCCTGGTTACCCAGCAGCCTCTGGGCGGCAAGGCCCAGTTCGGCGGCCAGCGCTTCGGCGAGATGGAAGTTTGGGC
>CABSMB010000013.1 GCA_902478705.1 uncultured Collinsella sp.
GTGCTGGTCTACGGCATCCCCGAGTTCCGTCTGCCCAAGGCGGTCGTCAAGCGCGAGATTGACGGCCTGGAGGACATGGGCGTCAAGTTTGAGTACAACTCCGTCGTGGGCAACATGGCCACGGCCGAGGAGCTGTTCGAGCAGGGCTTCGACGCCATCTACGTGGCGACCGGCGCTGGCCTGCCCAAGTTCCTCAACGTCCCCGGCGAGAACCTGCCCAACGTCTTCTTCGCTAACGAGTACCTCACCCGCGTGAACCTGATGAAGGCCAACAAGTTCCCCGAGTACGACACCCCCACCAAGCACGGCAAGAACGTCGTCGTCTTTGGTGGCGGCAACGTGGCTATGGACGCCGTCCGTACCGCCAAGCGCCTGGGCGCCGAGCACGCCATCATTGCCTATCGTCGTACCGAGGACGAGATGCCCTGCCGTCGCGCCGAGCTGCACCACGCTAAGGCCGAGGGCGTCGAGGTCCTGCCGCTCGTCTCCCCGCTCGAGTTTGTTGCTGGCGAGGACGGCTCCGTGTGCGCCGTCAAGGTCCAGAAGATGGAGCTCGGCGAGCCCGACGAGTCCGGCCGTCGTCGCCCGATGCCCATCGAGGGCGCCATCGAGGAGATTCCCTGCGACGTCGCGATCTCGGCTATCGGCACCAACGCCAACCCCTTCGCTGCCAAGATCGGCGGCAAGATGGAGCTCAACAAGTGGGGCTACATCGTTGCCGACGAGGAGACCGGCCAGACCACCGATCCCCGCATCTGGGCCGGCGGCGACATCGTCACCGGTGCCGCTACGGTCATTCTGGCGATGGGCGCCGGCAAGAAGGCCGCCGCTTCCATCACCAAGAGCCTGCTGGGCGAGTAATCACCTGCAGCGCTAGCCATCAAACGGCAAAGTCCCTGTCGAGCACACGCCCGGCGGGGACTTTTTCTATGCCGGCCGGCCGACCACCGCAAAGGGGACAGGCACCTTTGCGGTGGTTTGGGGCCTGGTCGGTCGTTTTGTCTCGATCTGTAACACCTGGAGCCGTTTTGGGCAGCTTGGTGTTACAGATTGAGATTTTGCTAAAGCCGAGGATGAGCGCTGTCGCCAAAACCTAACGCTTGCGGCGCTTTGTCGCGGCGATGCCGGCCGCGGCAACGGTTGCGCCGGCGATGCCCAGAGCAGCGGCCGTCATCGCGGCGGAGTCACCCGTGCTGGCGAGCTCCGTGCCACCGGACTTCTTGCCGTTCTTGCCCTTACCCTTGGACTTGTTCGTCGTCACCGTGGTCGTCGTCGAAGTCGAACCGCCCGCAGGGACCCCGGCGCCACCAGAGCCATCCGTACCGCCACCCTGCTCGCCGCCGTCAGGCGTCGGCTCGGGCTCTGGCTTCAGACTGGGATCGGGCGTCGGATCAGGCGCCGCCTCATCGGTCACCGTAATCGTAATGTTCAGACGCTCGGAATACTCGCTGTACGACATGCCGGGGCGCTGTGCCGCAATGCGCACATACATGTTGCTATCGAGCGCAATAGGCTCGGTGTACTTTACACGGCCTTCGTCACGGCAGGGGCAGGTGTCGTTGGTGGTGTACCAAATCGTCGTGCCATCCTCGGCCGAAAGCTCCAGCTTCGTGCCCTTGGGCACCGTAATGTAGTTCTCCTTGGCGACCATGCACCAAACGTCGTCGCACCAATCGTCGCCACCGGTCGCGCCGGTCGCACTGCCTCGGCAGACACGCGAACGTCAACCTGCTTGGACAGCGCCGTGCCGTCCACCGCCGCCGTCAACGTCGTCAAACCGGGCAGAGCACCATGCAGCACAAACGTCGCCGCGCCGTCCTCGCCCGTCACGGCCTGGGTGGCATCGACAGAGCAGATAGCCGAGGACTCCAGTCCAACACTAACCTTGGCACCCGCAAACGGCTTGCCCGCCTTATCGGTCACGTGCGCCACCAGCTCAAAGTCACTGCCCTCAAGCATGGTCACGGCCTGCTCCACATTGAGTTTGAGCTTGTCGGCACGCACGCCCACGACAAGCTCGCCACTTGCCCAGCGCGCCATGGCCTTGCCGGCGTAGTTGCGAGCACCGTCGAGCTCAAACGCCACCGTCGAGCCCGCCTCACACGCATCGTCATAGCGAATACGCAGCACGCGCGACAGCGGCTTGCCATTGGGATCGTCCTGCTTGTCGAGCCACGTATACGTCACGTCGCCCAAGCCCTGCGCGCACAATGCGACCAGGGCATCGTCGCTCGCATCCATATACTGCGCAAACTCAACCTCGATGCAATCGGTATAGGCATGGGCCGAGGCCACCTCGGGCGCCGCCGTCGACACCAAGCCAATGTTCACCCCAGTCTGAATCGGCGGCACGCGCAGCCAAGCCGAACGCGCCTCCTCATACCCGTCCTTGGTCACGCGCACCTGATACCAGCCAGTCGGCGTATTCCAGTTGTACGCACCGTCCGCACCCGTCGCAAGCGGATTGTCCTGCTCATACTCCTCGGCATCCCAACGCACCGCATTGGTACCGGCCGCATCGTCGGCGCTCCACAGCTCAACCGTCGCGCCTTCAACCGTATTGGACAGCAGGCCCTCGTACACCACGCCCGCAGGGTCGGGTGCAGCCTTGGCAGCCACATTGCGATAACGCGCCTCGAAGATCGACTGCATCTTCTCGTCCGAGATCAAGCCGTCCTTGTTGGCCTTGTAGACCTCGGCATCGGTCAGCTCGCCCCAGTTGACCGTAATACGATTCTGGCACGCGCGCTCCACCTGCTCGCAGGCAACATCGTAGGCGCATTCGGCATTGGTCAGTTTAATCGCGCGCTCCGAACCTACGCTGGTCGAAGCCGCGTCATAGGCAGCGCCCACCACGGTACCCGCCGAACCGGCCGTCAGCACGCCGGCGATTGTCATAATGGAGCCCACTGCCACATCGGTGCTGTCGTGGCAGAGCTGGCGATACAGCAGATCCTCAAACGCGCGCGCCTTCTCCATGGCATCGCGCAGCGCGTAAATGCACTTCCAGTCGTCCTCGGTCTTCTCGGGCTTGGCAAGCAAGCGCGTATGCTGAAGCTCATAGCCCTCGCGCTCGCCCTTCACCTTCTGCATACGGACGTTCACGTTCTCCCAGTTCTTGCTGGCATCGTTCACGCCGTAAATTCCGGTAAAGATGCCGATGCCCTGGGTCGCCGCGGGAAACGCTTGGCCGGCCGCCTTCCACGCATCGGTCTTAAAGACCTGTCCGAACATCTCGCACTCGATCTTATAGCTCTTGAGCGAACGGATCGTGCGGATGAGCTTCATATGGGCGCTCACGTCGCCGTTGCGTTTCCAGGCCATGAGCCATCCGCGCACCTTGGAGTTGTTGAGGCTATGGACCACATTCCAGTTGTCGTACAGGTTGTCCAGAATGTCGCACTGCATGGCGATCGAGTTAAACAGAAGCGCCTGGTTCTTGTTGTTATTGGAGTTCTCGATAAACTCCGACTCGATATAGGCCGTCTGCTCGCCATCGGGCGCGGCGACCTTAAAGCCCTTGACGGTATCGTCGTCAGCCGCCTTGTAGCTCAGCGAGCTGCCGAGCGCCTGGCCCAAATCGTTAAACCCGCTCGTCGACTGGCCGTTGTACTCGCTGGCCTTAATGCCCGCACACTTGTTGAGCGCCGCAGCGGTTGCGTCATTCCAGCTTCCGTATTGGTTGAGCCGGCCGATGCCCATCGACTGGCCCACCAGATCCTCGGCCTGCTGGGCAATAAACTCCGCTCGCGATGCATGGTCGACGAGCTCCTTGATGGCGGCCGCATCCGCAGCGTTCGCGCCCTGGGCCGCCGCAAGTTCCTGATACCAATCCTCGCTGGTGCCGTAAGCATCCTCAAAGATCATCTTGTCCACATTGACGCCGTAGCTGTCGCCCTGCTGGGTTAGCAGCGCCGCCGACCCGCCGACCGCAGCCTTGAGGTCGGCCGCAAACTGCGCGGCCTCGTCGTTGCCAGCATCATCACCCTCGCCGTCGCTGGCGGCAGGGGCACGGCGGGCCTTGCGAGCAGCACCACCCTGGGCCTCGCCCTCTTTACCGTCCTTGTCCTCCTCGGCAAACGCATCGGCGACCATCTGGTCAATCGCGTCGTTAAAGGCCTCGTCGACATCATTAAACGAGTTATCCATCATATACTCGTGCCACTGCTGCACAGCATTCGAGAACTCCTGCTGGCGCTCCTCGGCCGCGGCGGAATGCTTTTTGGCCGAAGCGTTGGCGTCAAAACTCAGCATGGTCATAAGCTGAGCATTGGAGATGCGGTAGGTCTGCGGCATAAAGATTTGCTCAAAGTTGCCGCAGTTCACATAGGTCGAGTCATTCGCCTTGTTAAACTCGTCGAGCAGCTTAAGGTAACCCTCGTCCACATACTCCGCGACATAGCGCACACGGGTGCCCTCGCGCGACTTTTGAGTCAGAGGAATCGTCACCGTCTTGCCATCCACGCAGTCCACGTACAGGTCGAGCGTGTCGGCGGCCTCTTCGTTTCCTACCTCGAGCGTGATATCGAACGTCCAGTAGGCGTTCTTCTTTTGCGGCAGATGATGGAAGGTCCACAGACTCTTGCCGGTGTCCTTGCCATCCTTGACCAGGTTTTGCGTACCGCCACGATACGTCACATCAAAGTTCCAGACCGAAGCGCCCGGAACATAGCGCACATAATTGCGAGCCGTCACCTCGGCAGCAGCGGCGGCAACATCGGTCGAGCCCACGCGTGCCTCGAGCGTCACGCGCTCGGCGGCAAGCGTATCCTGCGGCAGGTCGTATTCAATCTTGGCACGGCCGAGTTTATTGGTCTTGCCGGTGTACTTTGCAGCCGACGAGCCCGTCCCCACGGTGAGCTGCACGCTCTTGCCCGGCGCTGCATAAACGTAGGCCACATTGCCCAACAGGCTGTGAACGTCGGTGTTGTCGACCTCGATGCGCGATCCACTAACCTCGAGCGTCGTGCTCCCCAGCGGCAATGTCACCTCGCCCAGTGTAATAAGCGGCGAGATGGCATAGATACCCGCGGCCTTAGGCTTAAAGCGCACAAACACATCGGCGCCCTTGCCCTTCCTCATATCGAGAACGAGGTTGTCGCCTTCCCATGTCGCATCAGTCCACCAGGTATTGGTGCTATCGTCGGCTTCACGAAATCCGGCGGACACATCCTCGACGGCATCCTTGGCAAGCGGAATCTCAATCTTGGCAGCCTGGCCGTCCTTGAGCTCGTAATGAATGCGCAGCTCGGTCTCCGCGCCAACGACCGCGGACGAATCAGCGATAACCGAGCCCGCCGTCAGCCCACGCTCGGCACGATACGTCTCCACGTCAAACGTGGGGACGTCGAGCGTCACGTCGAGCTGTTTGCCGTCCTCAATCTTCACCTGCTTTTGCGCGATATGCTTACCCACGGTCAGCCCTAGGCGGCTAAACGTGGAATAGCTCGTCGCTTGGATGTCGTAGCTCGTCTTGTTAAAGGCGACGATGGTGTACGAACCGGCCTTAAGGCGCGGCGTCTCGGCCTTCATGATAGGCGTGGTGTCATCGTCTTCGTAACCCATCAAATAGGTGACACCGTCGGCGACCAGCTTGCCGTCGGACGTACGGAACACCAGCACGCGGTTGGCTCCCTGGTAGTCGCCCTTGGTCGTGACCGTCGCCGTGCCCCAAGGCTTCAAGTCGATATCGACCTTGCCGGCCGAAGGCTTCACCGTCGCCGTCGCCCCACCCAGCCTGAGGCTGTCTTTGGGCTCGAGCGTTATCTCCAGATCCTGGTCCGCGTCGGCAATGGCCTGCGACACCACGAGTGCTGTGCCCTGGATACGGAAGTCGTTTTCTTTGTCACCCTTGGCAGGCTTAAACATCTTGCCGCCGCTCTTCACCGTCAGATCGATGTTATCGAGACTATCGAGCTCAATGCGTTCGGTCTTACCCTGGCCTGCGACCGGTTCGAGATAGGCCACATTAAGTTCAATCGCGCGCGAAGCCGGAATCTTGGTAAAGTCCTCCGCCTTAATCTCTCCGATATTCCATGTGCCCGTCATCTGGTCGCCCGGGCACGCCAGCACCATGTCATAGTAACCGCTGAGCGAAATACGCAGGGTGGCTGCTGTCTTGGAGAGAGCGTCCGCTGTAAAGCTGCCGCCATCGCCAACCGCCAGCGGCGTGGACTGCCCCGCCTGCACGAGTGTAGCCGTCGCGCTCTGGGGAAGTTTGCCCGTCACCTGGGCCGCCTCGCCCATCCACTCAAACGTGTAGGCAGGCTTCGAGGAATCGACGGAGTCCTTGCGATCGGCCACGGCATCGGCAAGCTTTTTGACCATCGAGGGGTTGCCAGCCGAATCGGTCGCATAGGCATAGATGGTCTGGCCTTCACTAAAGGGAATCGCATACGTTACGCCATCGATTGTCACGCGCTCATTATAGTCGCCCGGATAGCCCGCCTCACCAAACTGAAGATCGGGGTTCATCACGCGCAGGGCAACGGCATTATGGTTCGTCTCGTTTCCGTATCTCGTGTTCTCAAAAGCTCCCCACTCTATCTTTTCCACGCTTTTGGGTAGCACAATCTCTTTGCCGGCAATCGCAGGATCAAGAGAGGCGAACGCGTGCGCTCCGATATATTTAACGCCGTCGCCGATCGTCACCGACGACACATGCGAGCACCCGTCAAAGGCATTGCGCTCAATCCGCTCCACCGTGCTCGGCACATTGATCTGCGTAAAGGTGAGCACTGTTGTGTCCGAGACATAGAACTGTGGCACGCCGCAATAGGCGAATGCAAGATAGTCGATAGTTTTGACCGAAGGCGGCAGCGTTGCCACCACCTTGTCGTCAAGTTGTTCACATTCCTTAAAGGCCTGCTCGGGAATCGTGGTAAAGGCCGCGTTGTTAGGCCAGGTTACCGTTTGGAGCGTCTTGCTTTTGTAGAATGCATAGCTCTTGAGCTCCTCGACCGAATCGGGCAGTGCGATCTCTTTGATGCTGCTGCCGCCCAAGCCTCCAACCGAGCGGACATGCGAATTAGGGGCGAAGGTGATCGATGTGAGCGCAGCGCTTCCCATACCCGTAAGGCTTACGACATTTTTGTCGTCGATGGTCGAGGGCACCTCCAACGTGGTAATGCCCGCGTCGCCATACTCGATAGAAATTTCATTGGTGAGGCTATCGATCGAGAAGTAGTACTGCGCGGGAGTCTGCTCGCCGGCCACGTAGCCATCGTCGTATTCGCCCTTTACGCCCGTGGCGCCCTTCGAGGTTGCCCAGAGTCCAAGTTCCTTGTTCCAGGTTGCCTCGGCACCGGAAGCCTCCTCTTGCTTCTGCTGCTCGGCGAGCTCCTTACCCTCGACAAGATCGGTGGCGAGCGTACCCGCAGGTGTGCCCTCGGTCTGCCCGGCGCCCGTCAGGCCCGCCGCCGATGCAATCTCGGAGGCCGGGGGCGTAGGGACGTCATCGGCGGCGGGCACTGTGGGGTCGGCAGCGCCGGCATCGGGCGCGGGGTCGGTGGAAGCAGAGTCTGACGTTTGGGCGTCAGCCGAATCGGCGGGAGCGGCGTCGACTGCTTGGCCGTTATCCGTCTGCACAAAGGTGCTATCGGTGTTGAGGGCCTCGGCAAACGCGCCCACAGGCAACGATCCCGTCACCATGGTGAGGGTCACCGTGGCAACCGTCAGCCGGCGGCAAAGCGCTCGAACAGTAGTCCACCTCATGGTCGTTCCTTTCCTGAAAACCAAAAGTCATCCAGCGTAATCGTCGTCCAAAAACAAAGCGAACGGTAGGTTCATATATACGAACCTACCGTTCTACCTGCGCAAACCACCGCAAAGGGGACAGGCACCTTTGCGGTGGTTTTGGACTTAGCCGGCCGGTTTGTCTCGATCTGTAACGGTAAGAGGCCGAATTTCTCGCTAGGCGTTACAGATTGAGACGTTATGTTGGCCACCCGCCGGTTCATCTCAATCTGTAACAGATAGAGCCGTTTCTGCTGGCTAGGTGTTACAGATTGAGATCTTGCTGAGGTGGAAACGAGGGCCTCCGCCGAAACCTAGTTCTCGCGGCGCTTTGAGGCGATGCCGATGGCTGCTGCGATGGCGCCGGCGAGGCTCATGGCCGCGGCGACAAGTCCGGTGCTGTCACCCGTTGCGGCGAGGGTGGCATCGCTGGTCTTGGCAGCGGGCTTGACGGCCGGAGTCTTGGTGGTCGAGACGGTCGTAGTAATCGTAGCGGTCGTTGGCGCCTGACCCGGCTTGGTCTCGGGCTTGGTCTCGGACTCGGGCGTCGGCTTGGGGTCCGGCGTCGGCGTCGGCATTGCTTCAGGCGTCATCGTAAGATTGGTATAGACCCACATGGTGGTCGTCTTACCGTCTCTATCGAGATTCTCCGCATCGGATTCGTTCCACCAGTAGCCATAAGTCTTGCCGTTAATTGTGACCCTAGTGTCACGAGTAAAGTAGAAACCCTCATGCGACTTGAGATAAAAACCGTAGCTGTAGGTCTTCCCAGCCTCAAACGTATCAATGTGGTTCTCGATATTTTGATCCCAGAACCATGCCGAGTTCACTCCAGCGCCATCCTCAGAATTCCAGAACTCGCACTGATACCAATAACGAGTGTCGTCGGACGTAGCGCCCGTGAACACCGGCTTATCGCCGTCTTTGAACGTGACGGTAGCGCCATTAATCTCGACCGTGTCGATTGCTTGCCACACAAGAGCCTTTTCGCAGGTAAACGATGTGGTCGGCGCAAGGAACAGACCACCTTCGACTTTCTGAACACTCATGGCGTTAAGTGGCTCGCCATTGATTGCCACAGTGCAGCCGTTGGCAAACTCATACCCGTTCTTTTGGCGTAGCATGACAGAATGCATGTAGTGCTTGCCTTCTTCGAACTTGTCGATTCGCTTCATGCCCGGTGTGTACATGCCCTCGTCGGAATACCAGAAGGCGACGGGATGAAGATCCGTGGGGTCGCTGTTGTCCATCTCCTCCCAGCACTCGTAAGCAATTTCATACTTGTCGTAATCTGCGTATGGTACATGAGTGGTTGGAGCGGGAGTATCCCCAGCGCGATAGCCGATATATCCTGAACCCAAATCAACGCTATTGATTGCCTGTCCATGCGCAGCTAGCTTTACCACGGTGTTGAAGTTGTAGCGCAGGTAGTAATCGGTCCTTGTTTCATGGACAACGATTTGAGCTGGTTTATCGGAGGTGCTATCAGGATCGCCGATGAGGATGCCATCATTATAGTCGGTGCCGTCGAACGTCAACGTTGAAGTAAACGGCACATCCTCGTTGCGGATGAGTGCATAGTTTCCGTCTACAAAGTCGCCACCCGTCAGGGTCAGCGTCGCGCGCATCTGCCCTTCATATGGCGCAATGGAAATCGTCACGTTCGATTGAGACTGATCGGCGACTTCAACAAGCGCGCCAGTAGCGGCATCTGCCTTGTAATACTTAGTTTCGGATGCGTTTGATAGCTTATCCGCCACCTCATCTGGGACCGGTCCAAAATCCCATGAGAAACTACCACCTCCGGTAAGAGAAATCTCGGGTGGAAGCTCGCATTCCCTGTAGTAGGATTCGACGTTCGTGTCGATTGTCACGCCACCCCCACCCGTCACGTCGGTCACACCGCAGGGCATAATGGCGTTGTCTGCCGGCATGGCGGCGTTGTTGCTGGAAGCGTTTTGCTCGGCGGGCATTGCATCGCCAGCCCCTTCGACGGTGTCAGCCAAAGATACCTGCTGAGTATCGGCCTCGTTCTGAGTTGCCGGAGCAGCCTCGGTTGTCGGTGTTGTCGCCGCATTCGCATCCACCGTAGCCGCCGGCGCCGCAGGAGCCGCAGCGACCTCACCCGTCGTAGCAGCAGAATCCGCACATTCGGTCGCAAGCGCCACACTCGGCAGTAACAGCTGGCCGACCATGAGCGCGCACGCACCGACGCTGGCGACCCTCACACCCGCGCAACGCCAAGTACCGTGAACGAGCGAGCAAGCGCGCTCGCGCTGCGTCTGCTTGGCAAAATGTTGTCCTTGCATGTCGTCCTCCTTAATCGAGGTTTGTTTCCATGACATCACAGTGCGGCAAACCGGGCGCCACGCCTAGGTTCGTACATGCGAACCCGCGTCCCTACCTGCGCAAACGCAAAAGCCGCCACGCGGGGACGCAAATCCCTGCGCGGCGGCTCAATCAAGCGCACCGAGGTTTTATGCCCTGCATGCCCTAGGCAAAATTGCTATTCCTCGCGACGACGCGCGGCGGCGATGCCGGCGGCTGCAACCGTGGCACCAGCGACGCTCATGGCGGCAACACTCAACGCGGCGCTATCGCCCGTGGCCGCGAGAGTAGAGGCCGTCGCCTTCGAAGCCGTGACGGATACCTTGGCGGCAGCAGGCTTTACATTCACGGCCGAACCAGTCTGTGTCGAAGTTTGGGTCGTTGCCCCCGTCGTGCCCGTCGAGCCCTCGCCTCCCGGCTGCGGCTTGGGAGTCGGTGCCGGATCGGGAGCAGGCGTAGCACCTCCGTCGAATACGATATGCGCGACCTTGGCGATCTTGTCCGCATCGCGATCGGCCCTCAAAACGCCTTCGCCGGGCTCACCAATCGTCTGTCCCCAAAAATCAGAACATTCAAATCGGTTGCCCAGCGCCATGGGACGGGCACCCAGCTTTTGGTAGTCACGCACCACGCCGTTGACGGGAAGCACGATCTTCCCTCCCTCGCCGATAACGATCATGCCAGCGGGGCCGTTGGCGGTCGTGAAGTTGTCGGCAACGATCGCTCCATCGCTGCCCTGGGCAACAACGGAGCCGTTTTTAATTTGGATGCTTCCGCCCTCGATCGCACTCCCCGAGCTGGTATGCAGGCCGTACGTGTCATTAGAATACCGATCTTTCGAGGCGCTGGCGATCGCGGTCACAAACGTGTTCTTTCCATCGATGATGATATCGGCAGTGGCATCGTCGCCCATTCCGGCCGCCTCGATACCCACGGCACCCCAGTTGCCGCCCGAAGCGTCGGCAATCGCGGTCACGAGCGAATCGCCTGCAATCTCGACACGCGCGGCGCCGTTGTTGACACGGGACACAATTCCCTGAGATTCCAGGGTGGATTCGGCCTTGACCGTCACCTTTGAGCCAGAGCCAATTGACACGCGACCGCCCTTGTTGCTCTGTCCGTCATGCTCCCATGTAAACTCGCCATCTCCCCTGGGTGCGCCGTTAGTGGCATAGATGCCCGTCACGTAACCGTAGTACCCGTCGCCGGACTCCGTCGCACGTCCCGCCTTTACATCGACAGTCGCGCCGTTTTTAATGGTCACGTTGCCACCAAACGTAGTTATGGCCTCGGCGTTCTCGCACTCCTCGCCATTCGCATCCGTACCCGTCGCCGTCACGTTGACCGTGGTGCCGTCGATGGTCACATCTCCGCCAATAATACCGTCACCCGCCGCCGTGATGACGTCGGTCTGGCCCGTCGCGTTGAGCGTGCCGCCGCCCGTTATGGCAAGGTTGCCGCCCGAGACCTCGATGGCGCTCTGGCCAGCATCGGCCGTAACGGTGTTGGTGTTGGTCACGCCGATATTGAGATTACCCTCGGCGCTGATGCCGCCGCCGTTATAGCCGTTGAGCTGCATGTCGTCGGCACCGTTCCAAGACCACGTGCCCGCATCGTCGCTGACGGCAGCGCCCGCGTTGTACTGCGTGCCGCCCACGTTGATCCAATCGGCTGCCAAGGCAACACTCGGCAGTAGCAGCTGGCCGACCATGAGCGCACACGCGCCGGCGCACGCCAGCCTGGCACCCGCCCGTTTCCACGAACCGTGAACCAGCGAGCAAGTGCGCTCGCGCTGCGTTTGTTTGGCAAAATGACTTCCGTTCATAGGTGCCTCCCTCGGTCGATGGACCATACCACCACAAAGGTGCCTGTCCCCTTTGTGGTGGTTTTCCTAGTCTCACCATGCGTCAAGCAATCCCATGTGCCTAGGTTCGTAGATGCGAACCCCTATGACTACCTGCGGTTTAATTCGAATTGATTTCGTTACCGCCACGCTCGTCCCAGGGACGCTACAATCGAGGTCACGCCCATTCCGTCCATCCAAAGGACCGTCCTTGAACCTGAGCAAGCCTAAAATCAACGCGCTTCTGGCACTCGCGCTCTTCACCTTCGCCTTCCTTGCCGCCGAGTTTCGATTCGACATTAATGTCGGGCTGCTCACCGGTGCCGAGCGTGTTGTGATTGCGCAGGGCTTCATCCTCGGCGCCAGCGTGATCGGCTTTATCGGATATGCGCCGCTGCTCGGGCTCGCACAGCGCAAAGGCCACTCACTGGCAGCCGCCAACGCCGCTGTTCCCATCGCCATCCTGGGATTGACCCAGATCCAGTCCCCCACGGCCCCGCTTGCCCTCGAGATTCTGGGCTGCCTCGCATTCCTCGGACTCGGCCTGTTAGGCGCCGCAGCGCACCACGCCTTTTCGTTGGCATTCCAAGATGATCCCAAGCTCGCCACCGGTGCGGGAGCGGCCTATGCCGCGGGCATCCTGATGCAGTTCGCCGTCAACCTGCTCAATTGCGGTGGCATCGTCGAGCTCATCGTCCTTGGCGCAGCGACTATCGCCATCTCCGCCCTCAGCGTCGTTCCCCAAAAGGCCGCCGAGAGCTCCAACTCCGCCATCAATCCCTTTATTGAGCCCTCTCATGCCCTCGCCAAACAGGCATGCTGGAGCATCGCGCTCGTCATGATTCTCGCCTGCTTGTTCTCGACCCTCGACAACGTGGTCACACTCTCCAACGCCCACGGCACCATTGCCGTGCAAACCTGGCCGCGCCTCTTTTTGGCGGCAAGCGGCCTTGCCGCCGGTCTTATCTTTGACCTTGCCGAGCGCCGCTACATGGGACTTGTCATGCTCGGCATCGCCGTGCTCTCGACCATTTCCATCCTGGCCGTGGAGGCCGGCGCCGATCCCAACCTGGGCCTTGTCGTCTTTTATCTGAGTTCGGGCTTTTTTGTCACGTTCTTTACCGCCACCTTTACACAGCTGGCACCGCGCATGCATGCGCCCGCCCTCTGGGCCGGCATGGGACGCGCCGCCAACAATGTATGCGCATTCACTACATCGGGCATCTCGCTTGCTCTCGTAACCTCGGACAACGTTGCCCTCATTATGATCGGCGCGCTCGTTTTGCTCGTCGCCGCCTGCGCGGCATTCGTGGCAGCCGGCCTGTTTCGCCTGCCCCAAACCGAGCAGGAGCGCGAGCGCGAGCAACTGGCAAAGGAAGCACTCGCCGCCCCCACCATCGAAGAGCAACGTCAGGCCTTCATCGCCGACCACGCTCTCACCCCGCGCGAAGTCGACGTGCTCATAGCCGTGACCCAGGATGAACGCCCGCTCAAGCAGGTCGCCGAGGAACTCGGCATCTCGATGCGCATGGTACAGCGCCACCTGAGCTCTATCTACCAAAAGACCGACACGCAGACGCGCGCCGGTCTCGCCAAAGCCTTCCCCTCTGCCTAAAACAAAAACCACCACAAAGGCCCCCTTTGCGGTGGTTTGAGCGGAGCAGAAGGCCACTCTGCCAGTTTGTCTCAGTCTGTAACAGATAGGCCCCTAAAAGCAGGCTTATTGTTACAGATCGAGACAGTAAAGGGACACGAAGCGATCCTTCGCAGCAACGACCCTCTAGTAAAGCGATGCGACATATCGGCCAAAGCCTGGCAATGCAAACTCAAAACGTCCTTGTAGAGGCTCTTCAATTACCCCAGCCTCTACCAGACGCTTTTTATACGTTGAAATCGAACCGGAACTCTTCTTAAGCCTCGCTGCCAGCTCTTGCCTGGTCGTCGTCCCAACCGGATTCATTGCACGAAGAAATTCAAGGTCCCCTCGTGAAAGTTCCGCCGCTGTTGAAGCGAAAACTCGCGATTCCAGCTCCTCTTGCGCAAGTTTCGCGCCTCGTTCGACATCCTCAATAGAAACCTCGGAGGCTTGGCGCGAAGCATTCCATGCCCGATACCCCACCAACTGGAACATAAATGGAAAGCCATCGATCGCCTTGGCAGCGAGGTCAATCGCCTCATCAGAAATCGTCTTGCCGCCGTCCTCAATCGTTAGTCGAAACGCTTCTTTTACCTCAGTCGGTGAAATTGATCCCAGCGAATGTTGAGCCGCGCGACGAAGAAACGATGTCGATTTCCCCGTCAGCAGCGCCAGCACGCGAAACGGCAGCCCCGCCATAAGCAAAGCTACCTTTTTATTCTCGCTTACAAAGTGCTGGTAGGTGGTAACAAGC
>CABSMB010000014.1 GCA_902478705.1 uncultured Collinsella sp.
CTCATGGACTGCTCACGCGGCAAGGGTTGCCTGTTCCGCTCAACCGGACCGATGTTCGTGGCGCTTTTCGATAACCTCGATCCCCAGGAAACCGACCAGATCGCCGACGAGATCGAGCGGTCCTTAGGCTCGCCCGTGCTCATCGGCTCGCTTGAGTACCTGCCGCCTATGCGCGTGGCAACGCTTCATCTAGACAGCGTCGACCGCCAGCCCGTCTCCATCCTAAACGAGCTGAAGACACTGCTCGCCGAGGCCGTGCAGGTGCCGGGTACCAAGTTGGATTAACGGCACGGGTCGCGGCGCGCATCGCCTGCCCCATCATGAGATAATCCTCTGCAGAAGTCACCGACAGCAGAGGGAGTTTGTGATGAAGGTTCTTTTAGTCAACGGCAGCCCCAAGGCAAATGGCAACACCGCTCGTGCGCTCGCCGAGATCGCCGAGCAACTTAGCGCCGAGGGCATCGACAGTGAGGTGTTCCAGCTGGGTGCCAAGCCCATTCGCGACTGTATCGGTTGCGGCCAGTGCGGCAAGCTTGATGGGCGCTGCACCTTCGACGACGATGTGGTGAACGAGCTTATCGCCGCCGCCGAGCAGGCAGACGGCTTTGTCTTTGGCTCGCCCGTCTACTATGCACACCCCAGCGGCCGCATTCTTTCGGCCCTCGACCGTGCCTTCTACGCGGGCGGCCGCGCCTTTGAGCACAAGCCTGGCGCCGCGGTCGCCGTTGCCCGTCGTGGCGGCACGTCGACCGCCTTCGATGTGCTCAACAAGTACTTCACCATCAAGCAGATGCCCGTGGTGGCTTCCACCTACTGGAACAACGTGTTTGGTCGCGTGCCCGGCGACGCCGAAGGCGATGCCGAGGGCCTTGCCACCATGCGCAATATCGGCAAAAACATGGCCTGGCTCCTGCGTTGCATCGAAGCAGGCCGCGCCGCCGGCATCAACGCGCCCGAAGCAGATCGCGCAACGACCAATTTCATTCGATAAGTCCAGCGGTGGTCACCTCGATGTTCCATCAATGTCAGCGAAAAGCCAGCTGATGAGGCAAGGTGTCTTGAAAGAGGAGGGCGCTGGGCTTTTGCCCGCGCCCGACGATTGAAAGGCAGATTGCCCATCAGATGGCTTTGCAGCGTCGAGGTGACCGCCGTTCGTTAGAACGGCGGAACATATGATCCAAATCTTCGGCACCAAGAAGTCCTTCGATACCAAGAAGGCTCAGCGTTATTTTAAGGAGCGCCGCATTAAGGCGCAGTTTATCGACCTTAAGGAAAAGGAGATGAGCAAGGGCGAGCTCACGAGCGTGATGCAGGCGGTCGGCGGCATCGACAAGCTGCTCAACCCCAAAGCCAAGGACGAGGAGACGCTCGCGCTCATCCAGCACCTCACCCCTAGCCAGCGCTTCGACAAGCTGCTCGAGAACCAGCAGGTTCTAGCCGAGCCCATCGTGCGTAACGGCAAAAAGGCCACCGTCGGTTATTGCCCCGATGTATGGGGAGCCTGGGAGTAGCCTGTGTTATTTGTCAGCGCGTGGGTATAAGAGCAGGCGTTTGGCATATGATTCAACTGTAAGCCATGTCTAACAAAGGAGGGCACATGCCCAACAATCCCGTGAAGATCATCATGCTTACCGGCTACCTCGGTGCCGGCAAGACCACGCTGCTCAACCACATCCTCGCCAACGACGGCGGCATCCGCGCCGCCGTGATCGTCAACGATATCGGCGAGATCAACGTCGACGCCAGCCTCATCGCCGACGGCGGCCTTTCCGAGACCGACGACCTCATCCCGCTCACCAACGGCTGCATCTGCTGCACGCTTTCGGATGACCTGGCCAACCAGCTGCAGGGCATCGCCGATTCGGGCAACTTCGACTACATCATCATCGAGGCATCGGGCATTTGCGAGCCTATCCCCATCGCCTACACCATCTCGAGCTTCTGCGACGAGGCCAAGGTGGGCGGCGAGCCCAAGCTCGCGCTCGACAACATCGTGGCCGTGGTCGACTGCGCCCGCATGTACGACGAGTTCAACGGCGGTCGCGACCTGCTGGCCGAGGATATCGACGAGGACGACATCGAAAGCCTGCTCATCCAGCAGATCGAATTCTGCTCCACGCTGATCCTCAACAAGACCGATACCGTGACGCCCGAGCAGATCGCCGAGCTCAAGGCCATCGTGCGCAGCCTGCAGAAGGACGCCGTGATTGTCGAGGCCCAAAACGGCGAGGTCCCCATGGAGGAGCTGCTCGACACCGACCGCTTCGACTTTATGCGCGCCTACAACTCCGCCGCGTGGATCGAGGCCATGGAGCATCCCGAGGAGCACGACGACCCCGAAGTGCTCGAGTACGACATCGAGACCTTTGTGTACTCGCGCCGCAAGCCGTTTGACCTGCAGAAGTTCACCAATTTTGTTGAGCAGGAGTGGCCCGACGAGGTCATCCGCGTCAAGGGTCCGCTGTGGCAGACCGGCGATCCGGACATGTGCTACATGTTTGAGCAGGCCGGCCACCAGATGCGCCTGATGGAGAACGGCCTGTTTGTCGATTCGGCGCCCGAGGGCGAGAAGCAGAAGATCATCGACGAGAACCCCGAGATCATGCAGATTTGGGACGACGAGACGGGCGACCGCATGACGAGCCTGTGCATCATCGGCCGTCACATGGACAAGGATGCGCTCATCGCCTCCCTCGATGCCTGCCTGACCGACTGGCACCGCGCCTAGGTTTATCCAAGCGGGCATTTTTCCGCCTATGTAACCGCCAAACCACCACGAAGGTGCCTGTCCCCTTCGTGGTGGTTTTTCGTTCTGAACCAAGGAGATTCATGTTCAATATCGTGCTGTATGCGCCCGAGATTCCGGCCAACACGGGCAACATCGGTCGCACCTGTGTGGTTACCGGCGCCCATCTGCACCTGGTGGAGCCGCTGGGCTTTTCGCTCGACGACAAGACGGTGCGTCGTGCCGGCCTGGGTTACTGGCAAAACTTGGACGTGACGACGTATGCCGGCTGGGAGGACTTCCTTGCCCGCAACGGGCTCTCCCCCGCCGACGAGCGCCTGCACCTGCTAACCAAAAAGGCGCGCCGCACCTATGCGCAGAGCACCTATCGCGACGGCGACTACTTGGTCTTTGGCAGCGAGAGCTCGGGCATTCCCGAAGAGTTGCTCGCCGCAGCGCCCAAGCGCTGCGAGCGCATCCCCATGCTGCGCGATTGCGACTCACTCGATAACGCCGACGCTTGGGAGGCCCATGAGGAATCGCTCGGGCATACCGAGGACAGCCACGAGGCCATCCTGCAACAGGACATCTGCGGCAACTTCGTCAATCCCGACGACTACCGCATCAGCGCCCTCAACCTCTCCAACAGCGCCGCCATCGTCCTCTACGAGGCCCTGCGCCAGACAGGCTTTGCCGGAATGTGACAAAACCGCCATTAGGGGACGGAGTAGAAATGGTAGGCTTTCAAACCCTCTAGCACTTGACAGATTGATTTTGACATCAAATGTGGCAAAGGGGCCGTCCCTTTGCCACATTTGTCTGCTGGCGATTCACGTCAGAATTCAACTTCAAATACAAACGACTGCCGGAGCTCTCGCTTAGCTTGACTTGTCAGACTCGAATTCGCCCTTATGCTCAGCTTGCTGCATGCCTCATCGATAGCCATAGCAAGTGATACGGACATGGTCATGGTCGTCTCACTTTTCAATTCGACCCGATAGCTCTTCGCCTTGTTTTTATCCTCTCCACCGCATCTCGTCTCGATTAACAAGAGGATATCTGAGTCATGGGCATACCAATGGAGCTCGGGACGCTGTGGAGCCATGTCGCCCTCGAATTCCTGTGTAAACAGGATTTTCTTCTCATTTCTCGTTGAGTCGCTCAGAGAACCGTCGATTCGAACCGAGCCTTTCTTTCCCGCTTTGGCGTTTCCCTTAGCCTGGTGGCCTCGTCGAGTTTCCTCGTACTCCGTCACCTCCAGCTTGCAGCGCTTTGCGCCAAGCATGAATGCAATCCGCCTCAACTCGGCCATCTTGTCTTGTTGCATGGTTGCGAAATAAGAATCAAGATCAACAAAGCGAGACCGATCAAAAGCATCTATGTAATAGGTGGAATAGAGAGATGGTTTAGGGTAGAAAGACAGCTCGCTATCCCCGATTGCCTCGCGGTACAGATTGAAAATCTGCGTGCCCTTAACAGTATCCAGCCAACCAATAGCATCCCTACAGACGTCGATGCCCCGACGCTCATTTCCGTCAACGATTCGAATCATGTTCGGCAAATGGAACGAAGGACTCTGATAGGCCTCTTTGGTTACCGGTCTGTACCTATTGAGCTGTTGTTGGTATGCCCAATCGTTGACGGCATCGCCGATATCTGCGGCAGCTCCCGCCGCGCCATCAGCCGCATCCGCAATAGCTGCTAAGGCGTCATCGGCCATCGGAGCTGCGGCACGCATTGCATCATCGGCAACTTTCTGTACGGTTGCGACCGCGCCCGCTACCGCATTTCCGGCACCACCAACCAACCCAGCAGCGACCTTACGGATATCAAAGCTCTGTTTATGTCGTGGCTGTCCCCCTCTTTCGACGATAATATCCAGATCATCTTTATCCTCCATGATGGCCTCCTATTTTCTATAGTCAAAATCAACCGTATATTCATCGCCGAACGCCGAGTTGAACATCGCACGAATATTTGCTTCAGCGTTCACCCGAGCCTCTTCGAGCAACTTGCCATCCTTGATGGCCTCGCTTTCACTCCGTTTCTTACACTGTGCCTCAAACGCTGTGACGTCTTTGACCTCAATGGGATTAAGAATGTTGTTACGCTCCTCGAGAGCGCCCGACTTATTCATATCTGGAGTATTCGAGATTACATAAGGCTCATCCATCGTAATGGTCAGCTCTTTCTTGTTCGTATGTATCTCTGCCGTCTCGAGATTCACGCCCGCCTTAATGGTTCCCACATAGCGGTACCAAAAGCTGTTTTCCGTAAACGGGATATCAAACCAATCGAAGAACCTCTTGGTATCCGTCACCTTATCGACAATCGCATAATTCTGCGATGCGGAAACCATCTCGTTCTGGGAAGCAATGCGCTCGAATACGACCGACGGGGAGAGCGTATTGGGGGTCGCTTCTTTCGCACCTGCAGCTTTGCCGTTATTAAAGATGGTAATAAAAAGTACAGCCACAATCACTCCGCCAAGAGCCAAGCCCGCGAAGAATACCTTGGGTTTCGTCAGAATTCTCCCGAGCTTCGCTTTCAGCGCCCCCATGCCTTCTTTCATCTCATCCATCCCCTATTCCTTTCAAACTACCTGCAATTTAAGATACTGCCGAAGATTATGCCTCATGCCCAAATTGTCGTTTTTAGCATGTCTTTAGACGGGGGCAGTTGTTTGCAATCCGAAACAATACATATACCCGGCACTTGTTGTTCAATAATTGGCATAAAACGGGCGGGTCAACCGTTCATTGCCGATTAACCCGCCCCTTCCGCGCGAAGCTTATTTATTTACATCGTAGCTGGAAACAGATGCGACAACGCGCGCGGCATCCACATCAGACATCGCCTCGAACTTGACTTTCTCTCCCGGTGCCCACGAAGAAGTGTTCGCATAGGTCTCCTCCGCTTTGATATCGTCTGCATCATAGAGAGCAAGCGTTAGGCTGACATTTGAGAATGATATGCCAGAGGTATTCTCGACTACGGCCGTATATGTATACAGACCATAACCGTCATCCGACTTTTCGAAATTGGCCCCTTGGATCAAACTGTTAATGGCATCCTCATTGCGGGTTTTCTCTGCCACGGACCTTCCGTTCTTAATCAAATCATCGAAATCATCCTTGTATTTCTCCCCAACTTCCAACCCGTAGTTATCAACAAGCTTCTTGAGCTGCGCAGACCGCTTATCGTAGACCTTATTCCACTCTTCGTAATAATCCGAAGACGATTGTGAGTAGTCTTCGGTCACTTTAAGCTGGTCATCAAGCAGATTCAGATACGTGATGACGTCCTGCTGCATCTTGGAATCCTTGAATCTGGCGTTCTTTAGTTCCTTGTCATTCTTGATCTCGGCCTTAATAGCCTCCTGAATATTCTCGGTTGAGTGAGGGTCGTCATCGTTTGCATTAGATTCAATGACGTCGGACCTTTTCTCAAACCCTGCAGCGATAACATTCATCGCCTTGTCATCGACATATTTTGGTTTATCTGAGTTTGCGGCATTCTGAGAACAGGCCGAAATGAGCCCCATAGAACAGATGAGCAGGACAAACAAACCCATCATAGGCAGCTTTTTAGTAATATTTCGTTTCACGGTTATTTCCCTTCGATTGACGTTGCGACTCATAGCCCCTCGTCAAATAGCAGACGAATTGGCGACGCGGTGGCACTATTTGATTCAAGGGCGTGAACTGGATAAACATTGAGGGAAGGAGTGGGCCCTGTGCAATAAACTCCCCTCGTCAAAATGTCTAGCTAAAGAGGACGGACAGACGGCGAACGGTCATATCCGTTCGCGTCCGCCCGTCTCCAACGATCAAACGTCGATGCGCTAACGTTCAAAAGCATTGCGGCCTCTTGCCTCGTAACCTCACCTCCTTCGAATGATTTGATGACATCGCTGTAGCTATCCGGGCGTTCGAGCGCCGGTCTCCCAAATCTCACACCCCGCAGACGCGCCGACGCGATGCCCTCCGCCTGGCGCTGCCTGATGTTTTCGCGCTCCAGCTGCGCCACGTAGCTCAAGATCTGGAGGACCAAATCGGCCATGAATGTTCCCGTAATGCCATCGGGCTGCTCGCGCGTATCAAGCAACGGCATATCAAGCACCACGATGGCAGCATGCCTATCCACCGTGATGCGTCGCCATTCATCGAGGACTTCACGATAATTGCGACCCAATCGATCGATGCTTTTGATCACGAGAACGTCACCCTTGCGCAACCTACGAAGAAGACGCTGGTACTGGGGACGCCTAAAGTCCTTACCGCTTGCCTTGTCGGCGTAAATCTGGCCCCGCTGAACGGGAAACCTCCCCAGTGCGTCTAACTGGCGGTCTAGGTTCTGATCCGCAGATGAGACGCGTGCATACCCAAAGATTCGATTGTCCATAATTGCCCCTATCGGCCGCCTCCTGGCAGCATCGGCTCAAACGAGAGCCCACTCACTATAGGGCGTGCAAATTTCGCGAATGGGCTGAGGTCATTTTGGCCCTCAGGCACAAGCTATTCAAGCGCTGTGCCGACAACGCGCTGGCTTTTGACTGTAATTAACCGTTTTTAACCAGAATTAACTGCTTTTAACTGAAATTAACTGCTTTTAACCAGAATTAACCAGAATAGAAACCCGTGATATTGACGAACTTTGCCACATTCGCTTATAGGTAGCGGCCGGTGATGCTCTTGATGCAAGAGGCGATATCGCCCGGCGTGCCGGCGCAGACGATTTGTCCGCCGGCGTCGCCGCCACCGGGGCCCATATCGATCACGTAGTCGGCGTTACGGATGAGATCGAGGTCGTGCTCGATCACGATGACCGTGGCGCCCTTGGCAACCAGGCCGTCGAACACGCCCAGCAGAACCCGCACATCGAGCGGATGCAGGCCAATCGTAGGCTCGTCGAACACGAAGACGGCATCGTCCTGAACGCGGCCCATCTCGCTCGCGAGCTTAAGGCGCTGCGCCTCGCCGCCCGAGAGCGCCGGCGTGGGCTCGCCGAGCGTGAGGTAGCCCAGACCCAGGTCGTGCAGCGTCTGCAGGCGCGCTTGTACTTTCTTAAGTCCCACTGTGGCGTCGAGTGCCTCGTCCACGCTCATATCCATAAGCTGCGGCAGCGTGAGCAGACTGCCGTCCTTGCCCTCGCGATGGATATGCGAGGCGGCCTCGGCGTAACGCGAGCCGCGGCATGCCGGGCAGACGATCTCGACATCGGGCAGAAACTGCACGTCAAGCGATATGGAGCCCGTGCCGTCGCACGTAGGGCAGCGCAGGGCACCGGTGTTGTAGCTAAAGGCGCCCGCCTTGTAGCCGGCAGCCTTGGCCTCGGGCGTACGGGCGAAGGCGCGGCGCAGCTCATCGTGGATATCGGCATAGGTCGCCACCGTCGAGCGCACGTTGGCACCAATGGGCGTGGCGTCGATGAGGTTGGCACGCGCGATACCCTCAGCATCGACCCAACGCACATGGCTCGGCAGGCGTTCGCCGGTCGCTTGTGCCTTAAGCGCGGGAATGAGTGTCTCGAGCACGAGCGTCGTCTTGCCCGAGCCAGAAACGCCCGCCACCGCGACGAGCCGGCCGCGCGGGATATCAACTTTGAGCGGCTTGACGGTATGAATTGCGCCGGTCGCCATGCGGATATGGCCCTGGTCAAACATCTCGTCGTCGGTCACCTGCGGACGCAAGCGCTTGGGGTTTGAGCGGAGGAACGGTGCAATGCGGCTGGCGTGGGCACGCTCGACCTCGTCCACCGTGCCAGCGGCAATCACACTGCCGCCGCCCGCTCCGGCAACAGGGCCCATCTCGACCAGATAGTCGGCTTCCGTCAGCACGCGTGTATCGTGGTCGACAACGACCACGGTGTTGCCGTCGGCAACCAGGTCGCGCATCACGCCCACCAGGCCGTCGACATTTGCCGGATGCAAACCGATCGAAGGCTCGTCCAACACGTAGAGCACGCCCGTCGAGCGATTTCGCACCACGCGGGCGAGCTGTACGCGCTGGCGCTCGCCCGTAGAGAGCGTGGCGCCGGCGCGGTCGAGCGCGAGGTAATCGAGGCCAAGGTCAACCAGACGACGAGCCGTACTCAAGAACGAATCACAGATGTCCGCTGCCATGGGCCGCATCTCGGCCGGCAGCGTTGCGGGCACCCCGTGCACCCACTCGATCGCCTCGCCCAGCGTCATAGCTGCAGCCTGCGCTAGATCGATACCACGCACCTGCGGCTGACGCGCCGCCTCGGAAAGACGTGTGCCGCCGCAATCGCGGCACGGCCCCTCGCGCAAAAAGCGCGCCACGCGCTTGAGTCCCTTGTCGTCCTTGACCTTGGCAAGCGCATTCTCAACGGTATAGACGGCGTTGTAATAGGTAAAGTCGAGCGGCGTGGCGCCCTCGCCGTTTTTGGGCACGTAGAGGATGTGCTTTTTGACGGCGGGACCGTGGAACACGATATCGCGCTCATGCGCTGTGAGCTGGTTAAACGGCACATCAGTGCGCACACCCATCTCGCCGGCGACCTGCTTCATCAAATCCCACATGAGCGTACCCCAAGGAAGCACCGCGCCCTCGTTGATGGTCTTGGACTCATCGGGCACCAGGCTCGCCTCGTCCACCTCGCGCATAACGCCGGTGCCGCCACAAGTGGGACACGCACCGCCACTGTTAAAGGCAAGGTCCTCGGCGCTCGGCGCATAGAACTCGCGGCCGCAGGTCGGGCACGTGAACGCCAGGCCCGCGGCCACATTGAGGCTCGGCTCCACGCGCGCCCCACAGTGCGGACACACGTGATGGGCGCAACGGCTAAAGAGCAGGCGCAGGCTGTTGTTGAGCTCGGTCATGGTGCCAAAGGTCGAGCGTACGCCCGGAACGCTTGGGCGCTGATGCAGCGCGAGCGCTGCCGGTACGTGCAGCACCTCGTCCACCTGGGCATGTTCTGCCTGCGTCAGGCGACGGCGAGTATAGGTGCTGAGCGCCTCCAGGTAGCGGCGCGAGCCCTCGGCATAGAGGACGCCCAGCGCCAGCGAGCTCTTGCCCGAGCCCGATACGCCGGCAATGCCCACGAGCTTTCCCAGCGGAATATCGATATCGATGTCTTTGAGGTTGTGAACGCGGGCGCCACGTACCTCGATAGCGTCTGGTTGTTGTGACGTCATCTTTACCCCCTATTCGTGCCACAGGACGCGATCGCGAATGTACTCACCCAGCATGGGCACAGTGAATCGGACGAGGCCGTATCCAGCAGCCACGATGACGCGCTCGCGAATCAAGCTTGCGCGATACTTGCTCGCCCAACTCTGGGTACGGTCGCAGCGCTCAATGATATCCGCCATGCGCGTCGGCCTACCCTCGTCAACCGCCATCGCCTCGATAAACAGACGCTGCGGGCTGCGCAGCCCGTAATACAGGGGCGCGTCGACCGCTTCGTAGAACTCGGAAATGGCGTCTGCGTAACCGGCCTCGACGTCGTGTTCTTCAATGGCCTGTGAGCCACGCCGGGCAGCAGATCGCCACATGTAATAGCCCACGAGCTGAACCATGTAGGGATGGCCCATACTCTTGCGCGCCGCAAGGTCTGCCGTCTCCGCATCAACGTTAAGACCAGCATTCTCGACCGTCTGGATATATGAATCACGCACCTTGGGCAACGAAATCGCCCCCAGCGCACGTTGCTGAGCACGGCGTAAAAACGTCACGCTCGGTTCCTCGAGCAGGTCGTCCACCATGCTGGGCAGGCCGGCAAACACCAAGGCAAGACCGCGTTGCTCGCTATCGGGCAAGCCCGTGGCATCTTGGTCTCCCAGCACCTGCTGGTAGAGAACAGCCAGGGCGGCCAACTCCTCGATAGATGCCGACTGCGCCTCGTCGATGGCAAACAGAATGCCCTTTCCCTGTCCGAGCTTCTTGAGACGCTCGTTGACCAACCCTCGTAGCGTCTCGCCTTTTGCCCGCGCCACCTCGACCGACATCCGGCCAAACGACGGGCCAAATTCCATAGATGTCACAACCGGCTTGTTCGAGCGAAGCGCATCGGCCAGGCGGTCGCATAAGCCAAGCGACGCTGAATCGGAAATGACCGCCCAACCGCGCTCTGCCGCCAAACGCTGCAGCTCGCGCAGCAGAACCGTTTTGCCACAGCCGCGGTTTCCCGTGATGAGCATGAGCCTGCCCGGCGCCCCCGCGCCGTTGTCGAGGCCTTCTTCAAAGTCCTCAATGACCGACTCGCGACCAATCAACACCGGAGGCCGCTTGCCAGCCGTTGGCTTAAAGGGATTTGGATTCATGTCGGCCTCCTCGGATCGGCAAATGCTGTCTACAGTTATACCAACTTATACCGAGTTATACCAACTGAATGTGACAAGGGGACTGTCCTTTTGTCACATGCGTCCGAAAAACTCAGCATCGGCTGCTCGCCAAGGGCGGAAGGTGGCAGGATCGATGCGGACGTGCGCGGCGGCAGGGACGTCGTGCCACTTGACAGTGTAGCCGGCGCCGTGAGAGCAGAAGACCGAGTCAGGCGTATTGGGCAGATCGGCTTCGGGCTCATAGGCGGCCGCCTCGATCACACGCTCGGCATCATGGCAAGGCGCATAGCCGGCGAACTCCAGGTACAGATGCCCGCGGCCGCTCGTGTAGGCAGCCACCTCCAGGGCATAGTCCTGTACCTCGGATGCGGGGACACGGCCCACGAGCTTGGCGCGGTCGCCCAGCATCGTCGGCGGCTCGTACTCGGCACCCATACGCGTGGCATCCGACAGCGCGCGGCCCACGCACTCCCCCGGCACCTCGAGCTCAAAGCGATACCACGGCTCCAGCAGCACCGCGGCACCCGCTTCGCGCGCCCGCATGAGGCCCTGGCGAATCGCGCGATACGTTGCCTGGCGAAAATCACCGCCCTCGGTGTGCTTGGCATGCGCACGACCACCCGTGAGCGTAATGCGCACATCGGTGATGGGCGAGCCGGTCAGCACGCCCAGGTGGTCACGCTCCATGGCATTGGTGAGCGCCAGGCGTTGCCAGTTCAGGTCGAGCTCGTCGGTCGAGGTCACGGTGCCAAATTGCACGCCCGAGCCCGCCGGCAACAGCTCCAGACGCAGGTGCACCTCGGCATAGTGGCGCAGCGGCTCAAAGTGGCCCACGCCCTCGACTGGCTGCGAGATGGTCTCTTTATAGAGGATGCCGCCGGGCTCAAACTCAACCGTAAGGCCAAAGCGATCGGCCAGCACGCGCTGTACGACCTCGAGCTGCACCGCGCCCATGAGTTGCAGATGGATCTGCTCAAGATGCGTGTTCCAGCTTACGCCGAGCATGGGGTCTTCATCGGCAAGCTCGGTCAGCGCTTGGAACACCGTATGGACATCGTGCTCGCCCGGCAGCACCGTATAGGTAAGAACCGGCGCGATGATCGGCTGCTCACCCATAGGCTCTGCACCCAGGGCATCACCCGGACGAACGTGCGCGAGGCCCGTCACGGCGCAGATGCCGCCAGCGGCAATTTCGTGGGCAAGCTCGTATTTCTCACCGTTATAGATGCGCACCTGGTCGATCTTTTGCTCCCAAGCCTCGACACCGGAGCGCCCCTCAATCCCCTGTTTTGCACGCAGCACACCGCCCGTCACCTTGACCCACGCAAGACGCTCGCCGCGGTCTCCACGACTCACGCGGAAGACTCGTGCTGCAAACTCTTGGGGCCACGTCCGCTCGCGCATCAAAGCGCATATGCCGTCCAGCAGCTCCGCCACGCCCTGGTCCTTGAGCGCCGAGCCGGCAAAGCAGGGGAACAGCTTGCGCTCCGCGACCATGCGCGACAACGTTTCGGCAGACAGCTCACCTGCTTCAAGAAACTCGTCGAGCGCCTCCTCGTCCAGCGCCGCGGCATCCTCTTGCACGGCGCCGCCTGCCAGCAAGCCCTCGGCATCTAGACAGCCCTCGGAAAGGCGCTGGCCGAGTTGCGCCAACAACGCATCGCGACCAGGGTTCTCTAAATCGATCTTGTTGATAAAGATGAACGTTGGAATGTCATAGCGAGCAAGCAGTCGCCACAAGGTTTCGGTATGCCCCTGTACGCCGTCGTTGGCGCCCACCACCAGAATCGCGTAGTCGAGTGCACGCAGCGTACGCTCGGCCTCGGCCGAAAAATCGACATGGCCGGGAGCGTCCACGAGCATAACGTGGGTGTCGCCGTGGTCGAGCACGGCCTGCGACGAGAAGATCGTGATGCCGCGCTCGCGCTCAATCTCGTTCGTGTCAAGATGCGAGTCGCCATCGTCCACGCGCCCGCGTTTGCGAATGCGGCCGGCATGAAACAGCATGGCCTCGGCCAGCGTGGTCTTGCCGGCATCGACGTGCGCCAGAATTCCTATGACCGCTTGCTTTGACATGATCTCCCCCGTTGATAGCCCGCCGACCCCGCA
>CABSMB010000015.1 GCA_902478705.1 uncultured Collinsella sp.
CCCGTATACCATTGACGTCGACACCATCAGATGCGGACCGCGCGGTGACCCCACATTCCGCTGGCGCCCACAGGGCTGCCCTCGTTTCCTGACATGTCCCGCGCGGGCCGCGGCGAGCCGAGACCGCCGCATGACCTAATAGGAGCATGGAGCGATACCGCGGACCCGAACAACCGCATTCTATCGCGCCCCGTCAGTGTGCCGTCTGCCCGGTCCGGGCGAGCACGGAAAGAACGGAGCGAGGCATGCAAAACGAATCGACACCCGGCGCCCGCGGGCCGGTCTTCTGCGGGGTCGACACCCACGCCGACTCGCACTGGCTGTGCGTCCTGGACTGGAGGGGCCGCAAGGTCCTGTCCCGCCGGTTCCCCGCCGACGCGGCGGGCTACGAGGCGCTCGCCGGGGCGATCGCGGCGGCCGGGGAGCCGGCCTGCGTCGCGATGGAGGGGACGTCGTCCTACGGGGCGGGCCTCACCAGGCACCTCGCGTCGCTGGGGATGCCCGTGCGCGAGGCGCTCTCCCCGGCGAGGATGCAGAGGAGGCGCCCAGGGCAGGGAAAGTGCGACGAGGCGGACGCGGAGAGGGCCGCCCGCGCGGCGATGTCCGGCTCAAAGCCCGGGACCCCCAAGAGCCAGGACGGGTGGGTCGACGGGGTGCGCTGCATGCTCGCGGCGCGCTCCGGGGCGGTGAAGGCGCGGACCTCGGCGATCAACACCGCGAGGTCGCTGCTCACCACCGCCCCGGAGGGGCTCAGGTCGAGGTTCCGCGGGATGGCGGGGCCGAGGCTGATGGAGGAGCTCCCCTCCGTGCGCGCCGAGGGCGCGCTGGGCGCCGCGCTCGGCGCGCTGGCGGACCTGTGGGCGGCGGCGCGCGACGCGGCGCTCGACATGGAGCGCGCGATCGAGGCGTCCCTGGAGGAGAACTGCCCCGCTCTGCTGGCGATGTACGGGTGCGGGCCCGTGAGCGCGGCCAAGCTCGCGGTCGCGGCCGGGGACAACCCGGGCAGGCTGCGCTCCGAGGCGTCGTTCGCGGCGATATGCGGGGCCTGCCCCATCCCCGCCTCGAGCGGCAAGACCGTGAGGCACAGGCTCAACAGGGGCGGCGACCGGCAGGCGAACAGCGCGCTGCACGAGATCGCGAGGCAGAGGGTCATGCGCGACCCCGAGACCGCCGAGTACGCCGAGAGGGCCAGGGCGCGGGGGAAGAGCGACAGGGAGGTCATGAGGTGCCTCAAGCGCTACGTGGCCAGGGAGGCGTACCGGGCGCTGATGCGCCCGCACGAGATCAGGAGGCCCGAGGACGCCTCGGAGCTCGTGGCGGCCAGGCGCGCGGCGAGGGTCAGCCAGGTGAGGGCGGCGTCCATACTGGGCACCAGCGAGAAGTACATCTCGATGCTGGAGAGGGGCCAAAGGGAACTCAAGCCCATAAGGAGGGCCTACGAGGCATGGGTCGAGGCGGGACTTCCGCTCGATTGGGACAGGCAAGCCTTCGAGGCCGAGCGCAAAATGAATTCTAAAAGACACCTTGCCAAATAGGAGCGTCAGACCAGGAAACCCCCTTATCCGCAGCTCCGAAGGAGCAGGATAAGGGGGTTTCCATGGTCGAGGACGTTCTGAAAAGCAACACCAGGGCGGGCCCGGACAAGAACAACCGACTACAGGTCGATGTGCGATTCCTTGATCGGGAACGGCTCCGCGAAGTGGCAGGCGCAGCAGTGGCCCGGGGCAACTTCCTTAAACTCGGGAAGCTTCTCGGAGCAGATACCCTGCGCGATCGGGCAGCGCGTGTGGAAACGGCAGCCGGTCGGCGGGTCCAGCGGCGACGGCGGATCGCCGGCGAGGATAATGCGCTTGCGGGTCTTCTGGATATCAGGATCGGGCACCGGCACGGCAGACAGCAGCGACTGCGTGTACGGATGGTGAGGCTCGCTGTAGAGCGTCTTCCAGTCCGAAACCTCGACCATCTTGCCCAGATACATAACGGCAACGCGATCAGAAATGTGCTGCACGACGGAGAGGTCGTGAGCAATGAAGAGATAAGCAGTACCGAACTTATCCTGAAGGTCCTTCAGCAGGTTCAAAACCTGGGCCTGAATGGAAACGTCAAGTGCAGAGACAGGCTCGTCGCAGATGATCAGCTTGGGCTTCAGAGCGAACGCGCGGGCAATGCCGACACGCTGACGCTGACCGCCGGAGAACTCGTGCGGATAGCGGTTGATGTGCTCGGGGTTCAGACCGACGACGTCCAGCAGCTCGCGGACGCGCTCAATACGTTCCTCCTTGGTGCCCACGCCGTGAATGGTCATGGGCTCGGAGACGATCTCGCCAATGGTCATACGAGGGTTCAGCGAAGCATAAGGATCCTGGAAGATAAACTGCATCTCGCGACGCATGTCCTTGATCTCATGCTTGCTCATCTCGGCAACATCTTTGCCCTGGAAGAACACCTTACCGGCGGTCGGCTTGGTCAAGCGCATGATGGTGCGACCCGTCGTGGACTTACCGCAACCAGACTCACCAACCAGACCAAAGGTCTCGCCAGGATAAATCTCAAAAGAGATGTCATTTACAGCAGAGACGACACGCTTGGAAAAACGCTTGGCGAACATGCCGGACTCTGCGGGGAACTCCTTAGAGAGGTGTTCGACCTTCAGCAACGGAGTACGCTCGTTGGTATCTGCCATTACGCCTCGCCTCCCTTCTTGGAATCCTTGCGCGTACGGGACGTCTCAGGAGCGTTCTTGAGAAACTCGGGGTCACCGGAGTAGTGGCACGCAGAGTAATGACCAGACTCGGTGACAACGCGCTCGGGGCGCTGCTTGCGGCACTTATCGGTCGCATAGGGACAACGAGGCGAGAACACGCAGCCCTCGGGCAGGTTCATGAGCGAAGGCGGGTTGCCGTGAATCGGCGTAAGCGGCTTCTTCTCTTCGATGGCCTGCTCCGGGATGGAGCGGATAAGGCCCCAGGTGTAGGGGTGGCGGCTCTCGTAGAAGATTTCCTCAGCAGTACCGAACTCGACGGGACGGCCGGCGTACATAACCATGATCTTGTCGGCCATGTCGGCGACGACGCCCAGGTCATGGGTAATCATGATGATGGCGTTGCCGTTCTTCTCCTGCATTTCCTGCATAAGCTCAATAATCTGAGCCTGGATGGTAACGTCCAGAGCAGTCGTGGGCTCGTCGGCAATCAGAATATCGGGATCGCAGGCAAGAGCCATGGCAATCATGACGCGCTGACGCATACCGCCAGAGAACTGGTGCGGATACTCATTGACGCGCTTCTCGGGCTCGGGAATACCAACGAGGTCCAAAAGCTCGGTAGCGCGCTTGAGCGCCTCCTGCTTGGAGTAGCCACGGTGCAGACGAAGGCCCTCGCCCACCTGCTTGCCGATCTTATAAACCGGGTTCAAGGAGGTCATAGGATCCTGGAAGATCATCGCGATATCGTTGCCACGAATGTGCTGCATCTCTTCCTCGGTCATCTCGAGGATGGAGCGGCCGCGATAGCGAACGTCACCGCCCTCGATCTTTCCCGGAGGCATCGAGATAAGGCCCATGATGGTCATGGCGGTCACGGACTTACCGGAGCCGGATTCACCGACTACTCCCAGGGTCTCGCCGCGATCGAGCGTGTAGGAGACACCGTCGACAGCACGAACGACGCCATCCTCGGTGTGGAAATACATCTTAAGGTCATCGACCTCGAGCAGATGCTGGCCCTCAGGAACCGGCTGGTCCTTCAGGTCCACATAGTTCTTGTTCTTCTTCATCCTTATGCGTCCTTCATCTTGACGTCGAGGGCGTCGCGCAGACCGTCACCCAGCAGGGTGAAGGCGAGCACCGTCGAGAGAATTGCCAGACCGGGCATGATCATCATCCAGGGAGCGGTCAGAAGATACTGCTGACCGTCCTGAATCATGGAGCCCCACGAAGGCGTAGGCGGAATAACGCCCATGCCGAGGAAGGACAGAGCGGACTCGGTCAGAATGGCGCCACCAATGTTCATGGTCGCGTAGACCACGATGGAGGCGACGGAGTTCGGGAAGATGTGACGTACGACGATACGAGCATCGGATGCACCCATCGCGCGCGCAGCATCAACATAGTCATTTTCCTTGACCGTCAGGATCGCGGATCGGAAGACGCGAGCAATCGAAGGCCAGCCGAGAATACCGATGGCGATAAAGACGTTCTGAAGGCCACGGCCGATAACGGCGATCATGGCGACAACGAACAGCACGTACGGGAACGCCAGGAAGATGTCCGCACAGCGCATGATGATCGTATCCCAGATGCCGCCGTAGAAACCGGCCAGAGCACCCATGACCAGACCAATTAGCGTGGAGATCGCGGTGGCCATAATTCCGACGGAAAGCGAAACGCGCGCACCGTAGATAACGCGGACGAGAATGTCGCGACCAAGGGCGTCGGTGCCAAACGGGTGCTCTGCACACGGAGCCAACAGCGACGTCTCGGCCATAGTGGTCGAGTCGGAAGCCGTCGGGGAACCGAGCCAGGGCTTAGCCCACAGATCTGCAGTCAGGGCAACCACAACGACGATGATGATCCAGCAGACACCGATAACGGCGAGCTTGTTCTTACGAAGACGCTTAAAAGCGTCGCCCCACAGCGTGCGGGACTTGGCGGGAGCAGATGCGGCCTTGGTGGCGGTAGCCTGCTCCTGAGACTGAGAATCAGTTTCCTGCATGAGACGTACCTCCCTTAGGCCTTATCCGACGGACCGCCAAGGCGGATGCGCGGGTCGAGGAATGCATAGCTAATGTCGACGAGCAGGTTGATCACCATGACGACGACGACGATGAGCGTAACGCCGCCCATAACGATGGGCCAGTCACGCATGCTAATGGCGCGATAGACCTCATAGCCGATACCGGGCCAGTTAAAGACCGTCTCGGTCAGGATGGCGCCCGAAAGCATGCCGCCAAAGTCGACACCAATATAGGTAACGACGGGGATGAGTGCATTCTTAAGCGCATGCTTGACGATGATCGCACGATTGGAGAGACCCTTGGCCTTTGCCGTACGGATGTAATCCTGGTTCATGACGTCAAGCAGCTGCGAGCGCATAATGCGCGCAGCATAAGCGGTCGAAACCGAAGCCAGCGTAATGGTCGGAAGCACATAGTGCATCCAATCCTGATACTGAGAGCTGGAACCGCCGGCACCCGAGATCGGCATGGAGATTGCACCGCCCGTGGCGTCCTTGAGGATGACGCCAAAGAACAGCTGCAGCAACATACCGAGCCAGAAGGCCGGGACCGCAACGAGGATCGACGTGGTGAGCGTTACCAAAATATCCCAGAAGGAATAACGCTTTACCGCCGAAATGATACCCGCACCGATACCCATAATTGCCTCGAGCACGATGGCGCACGCGGCAAGTTTGACCGTATACGGATACTTCTGGGCAAAGATTTCCGTAACCGGCAGCTTGCGCTGATACGAATTGCCCAGATCGCCATGAAGCAGGCCGTTCATGTAATACAAGTAACGGTCCACGAGCGACGTTTGAACGGGGTCGCCGTTCTCGTCAAGGATCGCGTTGCCGTCCTCGTCCGTCTGGACCAGGTGATAGCGGACGCGAAGCTGAAGCTCCACCTCGGGGGACAGAGCCTTGTCTCCACCGATCAGCTTGATCGGATCTCCCGGCACGATATTCTGGAGGGCGAACAGAATCAGCGTAACGCCCAAAAACACCGGGATGAACTGAAGCACACGTTTAACGATGTACTTACCCATACCACTCCCCTATCTAGGGATTAACCTAAATGGGATGCCGATCGCCAGACCGGCATCCCAAAATTACCATCAGCCAGTTTACCCCAGGTTAGGGAGAACTGTATGTTTCCCATGAGGTCTACGTAAATACTTGACCCTCACGGAAGCTGCAAACTCTTAGGCGAGCTCAGCGGTACCCAGATCGGCGTGCTTCTGCGGATCGACATAGAGGTGCTTAATGCGATCGGAGCCGGCGATGGTGTGCGTGTAGAACATAATCGGGATGACCGGGCAGTCGGCAGCGACCATTGCGTCGGCCTCCTGCATCTTAGCGACGCGCTCCTCGTCGTCAACAATAGTACGAGCCTCGTCGACCTTGGCGTCGAACTCGGGGTTGTTGTAACCGGAGCGGTTGTCGCCACCGAGGGAGTCGGAGTGGAACAGCGGATACAGGAAGTTGTCCATGATCGGGTAGTCGGCAATCCAACCCAGACGACCGAACTGATAGTTAAAGTTCTGATACTGCTCGAGCAGGGCAGACCACTCAGGGGTATCGGAGACAGCGGTAACGCCAACCTTGGCGAGGTCACCGATGATGGACTCCATGATCTCCTTGTGACCGCCGTCCTGGTTGTAGGACAGGGTCACGCTAATGCCACGATCGCCGTTAGCGCCAGCGGGAGCAACCTTGTCGAGGTACTCGTTAGCCTTGTCGACATCGTAGGCGCAGAACTCCCATGCGCCCTCCTTGTAGCCATCGATGCCCGGAGGAACAATGCCGTCGGCAGGGGTACGGGTACCCTTGAAGATGGTCTTGCAGATGGCCTCACGGTTAATGGCCAGGGAGATGCCCCTACGCAGGTCGGCGTTGTTGAACGGCTCGGCCGTGGTGTTGCAGGTCAGATAGTACGTGGAAGGCTCGGCGCCGAGCAGCATGCGCTCGCCGTCACCCATGGTGTAGCCGTCCTTGGACACGCCGCGATCCTTCTTGGCGGCATCGATCTGAGCGACGGGAACGTCGCAGACATCGAGGTTACCGGCCTGGAACTCCTTGTAAGCGGTCTCCATGTCCTTGATGACCTGGAAGTGGATGCCATCGATCTTGGCCTTGTCGCCATAGTAATCGTCGAACTTCTTGACGTTGATCTCCTGGCCATCCTCCCACTTGCCGTCCATCATGAACGGGCCGTTACCGACCGGCGCAAGATAGAAGCTCTTGGCATCGGACTCGGCGCACTCGGGAACCGGGGCCAGAGCCGGATGAGAGGCGACGAAGGGGAAGTCAGCGTAAGCGGAAGACAGCTTGACGACGAGGGTCTCATCGTCGGGGCACGTAACACCGCTGAGCTCGGTAGCGTTACCGGCAAGCAGGTCGTCATAACCCTCGACCATGGAAAGGTGATAGGAGACCTCGGAAGGGCCGTACTCGGTAGCGATGGCCGACTTGGTGTTGACCAGACGCTCCCAACCGAGCTTGAAGGACTTGGAGGTAACGTCGTCACCGTTGTGGAACTTGGCCTTCTTGATCTTGAAGGTAAACTCGGTGGCGTCGTCATTGGACTCAAAGGACTCGCAAGCCAGCGGAACGATCTCGCCCTTCTCGGCGTCGTAAGAGGTCAGAGCGTCAAAGAGCTGGTACTCGACCTGAGTGCCCTGGTCCTCCTGGACGTTGTAGGGGTCGATGCAGACCGGGTTGTTGATGTAGAAGTTCAGCGTCGAACCGGACTCAGAACCGGAAGCGTCGCCACCCTTCTTGCCGCATGCGGCAAGAAAAGCCATGGAGCTCGCAGCAAGGGTACCGCCAACGAAGGCGCGACGACCCATAACGGGCTGGTGGAACATAGAATCAGCCATGCCATCCTCCTTATGAGATAGGACAAAGAAATGTTCAGTCGGACACATGTCGAGACAATCCGATCCGAACCATAAAAACGTCGCCCGTCGCTATGGCTGGTTATGCACAACGGACCAACGTTTCGCAATACAGTAGCGCATTTTATGCACGATTTGGGGCTAATTCCGGTCAACGGTCAAGAATTTCTTTAGTTGGGCGAAGTATGTGGGGATATTTTGACTCTGTTACAAATTTGTAAACAAAAAGGGTCCCGCACTTGCGGAACCCTTTTCAATTATTTTATGCGGCTCGTGCTTAGTAGCCGACGATGCCCTGCGGGAAGAAGAACATGCACAGGACGACGCACACGGCAAAAACAACGGCCATAATTACCGTCAGGCGATCGAGGTTCTGCTCCATGACGCCCGTGGCAGAGCTGGAGTTATACAGCGAGCTAGCGATCATATCCGAAACGCCGGTGCCCTTACCGGAATGCATCAGGACGAGAATCGTCAGCGCCACGGCAGAGACAGCCCAAACGACAAACAGAAGAATCTGAAACGGACCCATAGATAAGCTCCTTAATAGAACATTTTAAACTCCAGTACTGTACCACAATCCCCCGCTCTCCCCTACCTGCCACTCAAGGACGGGGTGGAAATGGCAGAAATACCAAAAAGGGGGTTGTCCGGTTTTGGACAACCCCCTTACTAGAAAACGGTATTTGTTTTCTATTAGGCCTCGGTGGCGAGCACGCGGCCCGTCATCTCGGCGGAAGGCTCAATACCAGCCATGGTGAGCATGGTCGGAGCGATATCGGAAAGACGGCCGTCCTCGATACCGGTGAGCTTGGCCTTCTCATCAACGATGATGAACGGCACACGGTTGGTGGTGTGAGCAGTGAACGGATGCTTAGAACCGTCGGAAGCAACGTCAAACATGTGATCGGCATTGCCGTGGTCGGCGGTAATCAGCGCAAAGCCGCCCTTGGCGAGAATCGCCGGGACAACCTTGGACAGGGCATCGTCAACAGCCTCGACGGCCTTAACGGCGGCGTCGAAGACACCGGTGTGACCAACCATGTCGCAGTTCGCGAAGTTCACGATGTAGAAATCAGCGCGATCCTCGTTGATGGCGGCGACAAGCTTCTCAGTAACCTCGGGAGCGCTCATCTCAGGCTGCAGATCGTAGGTAGCGACCTTGGGGGAAGCGACGAGCACGCGCTCCTCGCCCTCCTTGGGCTCCTCGATGCCGCCGTTGAGGAAGAACGTCACGTGGGCGTACTTCTCGGTCTCGGCGGTGTGCAGCTGCTTCAGGCCGTTGGCGGCGATAACGTCTGCCAGGACGTTCTCGGGGAACGTCTTGGGGAAGGCGACCTCGACGTCAAACGTCGGATCGTACTCGGTCATCGTCACAAAGTGCGAAAGCTTGATCTGCTCGCGCTCAAAGCCGTCGAACTCCTTGTCCGTGAACACGCGGGTCATCTGACGAGCGCGGTCGGGACGGAAGTTGAAGAAGATGGCCGCGTCGCCCTCGTGGAAGCCCTCGTTGTGGGCAGCGAAGGGCTCGACGAACTCGTCGCCGCGCGGGTCCTTCTCGTAGTAGGCCTTGATGCCGGCAACGGGGTCAGTATCAGCATCGGAAGCGTTGACCATGACGTCGTAGGCGCGCTGGATGCGCTCCCAACGGTTGTCGCGGTCCATGGCCCAATAACGGCCCGAGACGGTGGCAACGCGAGCGTCGCAACCGGTCTCCTCGGAGATCTTGGCCAGGAAGGCGCAGAACTCACTCATGTAACCGGCACCGGACTGCGGGTCGACGTCGCGGCCATCCATGAAGGCGTGGACGCGAACGGTCTTGACACCGTGCTCGGCAGCCATCTTGACCAGAGCCTCGACATGGTTCATGTGGGAGTGAACGCCGCCAGGGCTCATAAGGCCCATGAGGTGAAGGGTCTTGCCGTCAGCCTTGACGTCGTCCATAGCCTTGACGAAAACCTCGTTCTTGGCGATGGTGCCGTCCTTGATGGCATTGTTGATGCGCGAAAGCTCCTGGAACACGATGCGGCCGGCACCGATGTTGAGGTGGCCTACCTCGGAGTTACCCATCTGGCCATCGGGAAGACCCACGTCCTCGCCCGAAGCGCCGAGCGTGGTGTGCGGGTACTGAGCGTACAGGCTATCAAGGAAGGGCGTCTTGGCAGCGGCGACGGCGTTCTCGCCATCGGCCGGAGCCAGGCCGCAGCCGTCCATGATGATCAGGAGTGCAGGAAGATGACGCTGTGCCATATGTCCTACTCGCCTGCCTTGACGACCATAGAGGCGAAGTCGGCAGCCTTGAGCGAAGCGCCGCCCACGAGGGCGCCGTCAACGTCGGGCTTGGCGACGAGCTCGGCGATGTTGCCGGGCTTAGCGGAACCACCGTACAGGACGCGGATGCCGTTAGCGAACTCCTCGCCGAACATCTCCTTGAGGGTCTCACGGATAGCACCGCAGACCTCCTGAGCGTCCTCGGCGGTAGCGGTCTTGCCGGTGCCAATGGCCCAGATGGGCTCGTAGGCGACGACGACCTGCTTGGGGCAGGTGATCTCAAGACCAGCAAGGCCAGCCTTGACCTGGTTCACGACGTGCTCGACATAGGTGCCAGCCTCGCGGACCTCGAGGGACTCGCCGCAGCAGAAGACGGGAACAAGACCGGCGGCAACGAGAGCCTTGGCCTTCTTGTTCTGGTCCTCGTCGGTCTCGTGGAAGTAGTCACGACGCTCGGAGTGGCCAATGATGCAGTAGGTGCAGCCAGCGGACTTGAGCATGTCGCAAGAGGACTCACCGGTGAAGGCACCCTTGGCCTCCCAGTACACGTTCTGTGCACCGAGGGCGATGGGGGCAGCCTGAATGCGGTCATGAACCGTGGTGATGTCGATGGTCGGAGGGCAGACGAGCACCTCGACGCCAGCCGGAACCTCGGGCAGAGCCTGAGCCAGCTCGTCGGCGAGTTTGGCGGCCTCGGCGACGTCGTTGTTCATCTTCCAGTTACCAGCGATGAGAAGGGTGCGATTAGGCATCGAGAAGCGCCTCCACTCCGGGCAGGGCCTTACCCTCGACGAGCTCCATGGAAGCGCCACCACCGGTGGAGATCCAGCTCATCTTGTCGGCCAGGTTGAACTTGTTGACAGCCGCGACAGAGTCGCCACCGCCGATGATCGAGGTACAGTCGGCCTCGGCGACAGCCTCGGCGATAGCCTGGGTGCCGTGAGCGAAGTTGTCGAACTCGAAGACGCCCATGGGGCCGTTCCAGAACACGGTCTTGGCGCCCTTGACGGCCTCGGCGTAAAGCTCCTCGGTCTTGGGGCCGATGTCCATACCCTCACGATCGTCGGGAATAGCGTCGGAAGCGACAACCTCGGGAACAGCGTCCTCGCCAAAGTGATCGGCAACGCGGTTGTCGATGGGAAGCAGGATCTTGACGCCCTTCTCCTCGGCCTTCTTGAGCATCTCGCCGGCGCGCTCGACCCAGTCCTCTTCCTTGAGGGACTGACCAACGGACAGGCCCTGAGCCAGGAAGAAGGTGTAGGCCATGCCGCCACCGATAATCAGGGTGTCAGCGGAGTCGATGAGGTGATCGAGAACGCCGATCTTGGAGGAAACCTTGGAACCGCCGACGATAGCGACGAAGGGGCGCTCGGGCTCGGCGAAGATGCCGGTCAGCGTGTCGACCTCCTTCTCGAGCAGGAAGCCAGCGACGGCAGGCAGGTAAGCGGCGGGGCCCACGACGGAACCCTGGGCGCGGTGAGCGGTGCCGAAGGCATCGAGAACGAAGACGTCACCATAGGAAGCGAGCTTCTTGGCGATCTCGGGATCGTTCTTCTTCTCACGCTTATCGAAGCGGACGTTCTCGAGAACGAGAACCTTGCCCGGCTCGACGGCAGCGACAGCCTCGGCAGCCTTCTCGCCGTAAGTGTCGGCGACAAAGGCAACGTCGAGACCAGAGAGCTCGGCGAGCTTCTTGGCGACAGGCTCAAGGGAGAGCTCAGGCTGGAAGCCAGTGCCCTCGGGACGGCCGAGGTGGCTCATGAGGATGACGCGAGCGTTGTGCTCAACGAGATAGTTGATGGTGGGCAGGGCAGCCTTGATACGGGTGGTGTCGCCAACGACGCCATCCTTGATAGGCACGTTAAAGTCAACGCGGACGAGAACGCGCTTGCCGTCGACATCGATGTCGCGGACGGTCTTCTTGGTAAAGGCCATGTTTGCTTCTACCTTTCGTACGTGTCTGCCTCCCATTACGGCAGACGATTTCCTATAAAAAGGGCGCGACCCTAGGGTGTAAGCCCTATAAGGCCGCGCCCTTCTTTAGACGCTCAACGAGCTATTCGCTAAAAGCTAAATTAAGCAACGAACTTCTCGAAGTACTTGATGGTGCGGACCATCTGAGAGGTGTAGGAGTTCTCGTTGTCGTACCAAGAGGTAACCTGAACGAGGGTCTGGCCGTTGCCGAGGTCAGAGCACATGGTCTGAGTGGCGTCGAAGATGGAGCCGTGGGTCTCGCCGATGATGTCGGTGGAGACGATGTCGTCCTCGTTGTAACCGAAGGTCTCGGAGATGGTGGCAGCGTAGGCCTTCATAGCGGCGTTGACCTCGTCGACGGTGACCTTCTTGTCAACGACAGCGTAGAGGTTGGTGATGGAGCCGGTCGGCGTCGGGACGCGCTGGGCGGCACCGATGAGCTTACCGTTGAGCTCGGGAAGAACCAGGCCGATAGCCTTGGCAGCACCGGTGGTGTTGGGGACGATGTTGACGGCGCAGGCACGGCTACGACGCTTGTTGCCCTTGCGCTGCGGGCCGTCGAGCGGCATCTGGTCGCCAGTCCAGGCGTGAATGGTGGTCATGATGCCGGACACGATGGGAGCGAAGTCGTTCAGGCCCTTGGCCATCGGGGCGAGGCAGTTGGTGGTGCAGGAAGCAGCGGAGATGATGTTGTCCTCAGCGGTCAGCGTCTCATGGTTGACGTTGTACACGATGGTGGGCAGATCGCTGCCAGCCGGAGCGGAGATGACGACCTTCTTGGCGCCAGCGTTGATGTGGGCCTGAGCCTTAGCCTTGCTGGTGTAGAAGCCGGTGCACTCGAGAACGACGTCGACGTCGAGGTCGCCCCAAGGCAGGTTGTTGGCGTCGGCCTCCTTGTAGATCTT
>CABSMB010000016.1 GCA_902478705.1 uncultured Collinsella sp.
GAAACCGATGGTGAAGAAGTTCCAGAGCGAAAGCGTTTTCTTCATGCCGCCGTTACCTTCGACTGCAACTTCTGCGTTCTTGTCCGCCATTGTTCCCCTCCTTTCCTTTTTGACGCCCCTTGACGTCACCCCTTGCGCGGTCTGTTTTGCCGCGCTCTTTTATTTCGTGGCTTTAAGATACGGCCTTGGCGCAGCATGGCCGTCCATGGCTCGACCGAAGGCAGAACTGCAAAACGAGCGGCGCCGTTTTTGGGACGAACGGCACGGTTTGCCGTTCATTGTTGCCGCCCGCCCGACGGGCGTACGCTCATCGGACGCATATAGAGATGTTTTTGAGGCCGTGTGTTTTGCGCCTTTCGTACCGTTTACCGAGCTTTTGACGCGCAGACCCATTTGTTGCACATCTTTTTTGTAGGATGGACAGGTTATACATGAGACAAGGCGGTACGAATGGCATACGGATACAACGACGGTGATCAACGGCGACAAAGCGTTCGCCTTGCTGGCCGTACCACGCCTACGCCCAGAAGTGCCACGAGCAGCAATCCGCAACGCCTCCAAGAGCAACCCAGACCTTCGTCTCGGCAGCAGTCAAGCAGAACACGGCAGAGTGGCCGTCTGAGCACGGGCACAAGCGCGCAGCAAGATAGCCGCTTGGGCGCGCGCACTCGACAGCGTCAGGCCGAGGTTCCGCAACTGCGCCGCAACGGCGCACGTCAGCCCAACATCCATATCAACCGCTTCTTTTCGCATCCCCAAGGCGGACGCGACGGCAAGCCCTACCGCTCGACATCGCACGCGAATGCCACCGCCCTGCCGGCTCGTCGACTTCGCCTCGCACTGTGCTCTATCCTTACCTGTCTGGTCTTTGTGCTTATGAGCTCCTGTATGTCCCACGGGTCGGCCGGTCTCGAGCCCACCGCCGAGGACAAGCTGCTCAAGGCCCCCGTCGCACCCGGTTATTCTTTCGCCTTTTCGACCCCACGCTCGCAATGGCAAGCCGGCACGATGCCCCATATCTATCAGATCGACCCTGCGTGGTCGGAGCTGCCTTACGCCGGCGGCACCATCCGCCAAAATGCCTGCGGGCCTACGTGCCTCACCATGGTCTACATCTTTAAGACGGGACGCACCGATATGACCCCCGTCGATATGTGCGCGCTTTCCGAGGCGGGCAATTACGCCCCCACCGGCGCAACCGAATGGTCGTTTATGACGAGCGGCGCGTGGCAGTTGGGACTTAACGGAACGGAACTCCATAACGATCGCGACTCGATGACTCAGGCGCTGCGTTCGGGAGCGCCCGTCATCGCCGCCGTCCGGCCGGGCACCTTTACCAACGTGGGCCACTACATAGTGCTTTACGGTATTGACGACGCCGACCAGATTGGCGTCTACGACCCCAACTCTGCCAGCCGCAGCGTCCGCCGCTGGGGCGTCGTAGAAGTCCTTAACGAAGTCGAAGCCATGTGGGCCTACTACTAGTCATTGGGCACTCATTGGGGACAGACTTAAATGAGTGGTCGTCGGGGACAGTCTTACGGACGCCGGCCGAGAGCAGACGAAAAGGGCCATCCCGAACTGCTTGGAACTGCCAGCACGGAAAGCGCATCCTGCTTTGGGGCCCAATAGCGGGGTGCGCTTTCCGTTAGCGGCCCGTTTGGGAAACTAGGGACCGCTTTTCGACAATAATCCGGGATGCATTTTCCGATTGAGGGCCTCAAGGGAAACCGCACCCCATGTTGGACGCTCATTCTGGGATGTGCTTTCCGCAGTTGATCGATGCGGCCTTTAAGGACTGTCCCAAGCTGCCGGCAGGAAAGGAACGTCCCCAAGTGCCGGGTTTCCGCAGCCTGCAATGCTCCTCATGAACAGCCGCCTCAATAACAAAAGCCCCCGCGGCCGAAGCGGACCGCGGGGGCAACAGACCTGCAAGAGTTAACTCAAGTCCTCGCCATTTGATGCAATGACCTTTTGATACCAGCAGAAGCTGTCCTTTCGGTAGCGATCGAACGTGCCTTTGCCCATATCATCGGCATCAACATAAACAAAGCCATAGCGCTTCTTCATCTGCCCCGTCGAGGCCGACACCAAATCGATACAGCCCCACGGCGTGTATCCCATCAGGTCAACACCGTCCTCGACAATTGCATCGCGCAGCGCAAGAATATGCCTTCGCAGGTAATCAATATGATACGCATCGTGGACTTTGCCGTCTTCCAGCGCATCGAGTCCGCCCACACCGTTCTCGGCGATAAAGAGCGGAAGATGGTAACGATCGTGGTAGCCGGCAAGCGTCACGCGCAAACCCAGCGCATCGATCTGCCACTTCCAGGCAGTCTCTTTATCCTTGAGGTACGGATTGCGCAACGTCGGGAACACGTTGCCCTCCGCCTTCTCGGCGATCACCTGATCATCGGCGCACACCAAGCGCGAGCAATAGTACGAGAACGAGATGAAGTCGACCGTATGCTCTGCCAGATACTCCGTATCGCCCGGCTCAAAGGGCACGTGAACACCCTCTTTCTCGAGTGCACGCAGCTTCCAAGCAGGATAGGCGCCCGCAGCCATCACGTCTGTGTAGAAGTAGCGGCCGCGGTCCTCCTCATACGCAAGCCATACGTCCTCGGGCGCACAACGGTACGGATAGGTCGCACCGGCAGCGACCATGCAACCCACCTTGTTTGCGGGATCGATCTTGTGCAGAATCTCGACAGCGCGAGCGCTCGCCATAAACATATGGTGCGAGAACGCCGCAGTCACGGCTGCACGGTCACGCTCATCCTCGAGCGTGACACCCGCGTTGAGATAGGACAGCGCCACGCTGTTGATCTCGTTGAACGTAAGCCAATAACGCACGAGGCCCTGGTACGCGCGTCCGACGGTCTCGACGTAGTGCGCATACCGCTCGATCATCTCTCGGCTTTGCCAGCCACCATAGCGCTCGACCAGAGCCAACGGATAGTCGTAGTGCGACAGCGTCACAAGCGGCTCGATTCCATGCTCGCGCAGCGCCTCGAATACCTGACGGTAAAACTCCAAGCCCTCGCCGTTGGGCTCGGCCTCCATCCCTGTGGGAAAAATACGGCTCCAGCAAATTGAAAGACGCAGGCACTTAAAGCCCATCTCGGCAAAGAGCTCGACATCCTCGTGCCAATGATGGAAGAAGTCGTTGCCCCAGCGGCATGGATACAGCCTGTCCGGATCGTCCACGGGCTTTTGCCTGCCAAACATTACATCCCAGCGGTCGGAACCCTGTGGGATCAGGTCGGAGTGCGACATGCCGCGGCCGCCCTCGTTCCAGCCCCCTTCGGCCTGGTTGGCGGCGAGGGCACCACCCCACAAAAAGCCCTCGGGCATACCGGCGGCAGACGTTCTGTCAAAGTAACTCATGCTACTCAGCATCCTCGGCAGAAGCTGCCGCGGCGTTCTCCTGCTCCTGAGCCAGGAGCTGGTTATCGTACACCTTAAAGAACGGGTACCAGACCACAGCCATGACCACGATCAAAACGATCGTAAACACCCAGATGCGCGGGTCGAGGCACTGGACAAAGCCCTGAACGAAGATGGGGAACGTGCCGCTCACCAAGATGTAGAAGTTAGAGACAAGACCCAGTGAGACCGCACCCCAATACAGCAGGGCCGAGATCATGCCGCCTAGCACAAACGGAATCATGAGGATCGGGTTGAAGATGATGGGCGCGCCGAAGATCGCGGGCTCGGAGATACGGAAGAAGCTCGGCACGATCGATGCCCTGCCAAATGCCTTGAGCTGCTGCGACTTTGCCCTAAACGCGCAGAGCGCCACAAAAGAGAACGTATTACCCGTGCCGCCGATGAGGTTGATGGCCAACGACATGAGCACCGGGTGGAACTCAAGCGGCTGCCCGGCAGCATAGAGCGAGGCGTTGGCGGCAAAGGCGGCAAGCGAGACCGGGGCGGTGATGGGCATTACGATCATGTTGCCGTGGACGCCAAAGCACCAAAACAGCAGCGTCATGAAGCAGATAAGCAGTGCGCCGGGCACAGAGTCAACTGCGACGGAAAGCGGGGCAGCGAGCAGCTTCTCGATAACCGAGGGGATGGACAGCGTGGGATCGATCATCTGGATCAGCAGGTTGCCGCCAAAGAAGATGAGGATGTTGGCGAGCATAGGTACGATGGCGCCAAAGGTTTCGGACAAAAACGGCGGCACGCCATCGGGCATCTTGATGGTGATGCCCTTGGTCTGGCAGAAGCGCGCGACCTCGACGGAGACCAAGGCAACGATGATGGCGGTAAACAGGCCCTGCGCACCCAGATAGGTGCAGGGGACCGCCTGGAGCACGGACTCGTCAGCAAGCTGGTAGTAGGACGACGGCGCCGCGGCGATCAGGAACATCACCAGCGAGGTCATGCCGGCGTTAAGCTTGGGCATCTTGTAGGTGCCCGCCAGGTTATAGGCGATTGCGAACGTCACGATCACCGACAGTATGCCCATCGTCATATTGAAGGGGATGAGCAGCGTGAGCTTATTGGCCGTCGCAAAATCGAGCCAAGGGCCAAAGACGGACCAGAACCCGCCCTGCGCCACCAGGTCGGCCGTGACCGGCGGGTTGGCGAGGATCATAAAGACGGCAGATACCAAGATGAAGCTGATCGCGCTCATAAAGCCCTTTTGCATGGAGGCAAAGTGGCGCTCGGTGCCGCAGAAATTGGCGATAGGGGTCAGTTTTTCCTGAAGCAGGGTCATGAACTTCTCCATGGTCGCCTCCTAACCCAACAGCGACTGGGCGAGTGCCAGCACGTTGGCGGCGTTGCCCATGCCGTAGTCCTGTGCGGGGATGACCGCGATCGGCTTACCGCTCCCCTGCTTGACGGTGTTGAGCTGGTAGGACACCTGCGGCCCCAAGAGCAGCACGTCATAATTGGCGCACGTCTCCTGATACTCGCCGATACCCACCGCATCGATATCGAGCTCGATGCCGTTTTGCTCCGCATATTTCTCGAGTTTCTTCATCAGAATGCTTGTAGACAGACCAGCTGCGCAAACAAGAAGGATCTTCATAAGGGATTCCCTTCGCATTGATTGGTTGGATAGTCACCGCACGCCGCTAGGCGTTCTTGGTTGCAGTGCACTCATACAGGCAGATCAGCTCCTGCACGAGCTCCTGAGCAAGCATGGAGCACATGAGGTGGTCCTGAGCATGGACCAGCAACACATCCACCGACAGATGCTCGCCCGCTGCCTCAGTCGAAAGCAGCTGCGTTTGGATGTGGTGAGCCTTGATTCCCGCATCCTTTGACTGCTTCATGAGTTTGGCGGCGGCGTCAAAATCCCCCGCTTTTGCCTTTTCAAGGGCTTCGAAGGCAAGGCTGCGTGCCTCTCCCGCTGCAGCGACCAGCTGAAACGAAACCATCTCGGTTCCCTGATCGTCCATAACGGTCTCCTCTCCCGTGATGTTTGGTTTGTACTTGAATATTCGAAACGCCTATCTCCCGCCCGCAATCCTCGAGGTTTATTGCAGGTAGACAGACAGGGTTATCGACAAAAGAAGTCTTAAGCCGTATGCGCTTGCACAAGCGCCATCAGCTCATGCCAAGACCGGCGCTCGCGTAAGCGCTCGACCCCCTGGCGGTCCATAAAGATCTCGGCGAGCAGTGAGCTCAAGATCCGCGCCTCATCGCCGCCCGACCGGGCAAACGACACCATAAAGACGATATCGACCTCATGGCCGTATTCGTCCCAAAGAATGGGATGTTCGAGCAGGCCCACGGTAACAAAGGCCTCGGCGCTCAAGGGATGCATCCCATGGGGCATGGCTACCCCATTGCCAAACGAGGTGGCACTCGCGCTCTCGCGCTCGGCGACCTCTTGGGCAAACTGGGCATCGACACGGCCGCTCTCGACGGCGCGCTCGGAGAGATATCGGAGAACGGCCTGCTTCGACGACGCCTCAACGCGGTTGAAGAACAGGGCACGGCTAAAGAAAGAGCTTACGGAGTCCGATTGCGCAGCGTCATCACTCAGCACCTTGCGGATAGCGTTGACATCGCTCGTCTCCAAGAAGAAATCGGCCTCGCGGACGGGCACGGGCAACTTGACGTTGAGCGGCACCGTTGTGAACACGTAGTCTATGTGCGAAAAGTCGAGCGTTCCCACGCGGGCGACGTCGCATGTCTCAATCGACTCGATATACATACCAAACTGCTTGCGGTACTGGTGCTCGAGCATACGGGCGCTTCCCGCTCCCGAGGCGCACACGATCAGGATGCGTTTGCGACGCGGCTGGTCGGCTTGCTGCTCGAGGGCCAGGGCAAATGCCATGGCGATGTAGCCGAGCTCCTCATCAGAGGGCTGGCTGCCAAAATGACGCTCGAGTACCTGCGAGGTGCCGGCCGCCATCGAATAGGCCAACGGAAACCTCGTCTTGATATCGGGCAGCATGGGGTTATCCATATGCATGTGATATTCAAGGCGATAGCCCAGAGGGCCAATATGCCGAGCAAGGTTCATGCGAAGTTCAAGATCGCTGCTAAAGTCAAACCTAAACTCATCGTTGACCGCACATACCATCTCGGAAGCGATCTCCCACATCTCGTCCGAGATAACGGCCGAGCCCTTCTCGGGCACGCCCGTGCCCCTGCCGAGCAAATGGATTGCGATAAAGGCAACCTCTTCTCGGGGCATGCTCACGCCCAGGGCATCCTTGATGTTTGCGGCAATCTGGAAAGCCGCAGCGTATTCGCGCGTTCCCTCCAGCTTTAAAACGTCCGATTCTGCAGCCGGGACATAGCAGCCCTGCTCGATGCGGCCAAGAGCGATGTAAAGATGCATGATGAGATTGCGGAATGCCAGCGAGCTCACCGTGACGGGCGAGGCAGTCAGGGCATCGTCCACACATGCGGCGATGGCCCGCAGGCGCTCGGCGAGCTCTGCATCGTCGGTGTCGGGCAACACGGGCCTCACCAGTGAGGCCAGACACAGACGCCGTTGCGACTCCCCACCCGCAACGCGGATTCCGTAGCGAGGGCGCTTTTCGAGCATCAAGTCAAATTGGGCGAGTTTCTGCTCTACCAGACGCATGTCATTGGACAGAGTTCGCGCCGAAACGTAGAGTAAATCCGCATACTCCTCAATCGTCACCCACTGGGACCGCATGAGAAGGTCGTTAAGAAGGAAGGACACACGGCCGTCGCGCGTATCAGGAATGCCCGGATGGGCCAGAGCCGCACCGTCTAGCAAGCGAGCAAGCTCATCTGCATGTGCAACATCGATACGATATTGCCCTTTGCTGCCAACGATGCGTGCAACCCCCGCAAGCTTGTCGTTTGCGCGATGGATATAGTTTCTCACGGCGCGCTCGCTTACCTCGAGACGCTTGGCAAGCACCGCGACAGCGACAGGCTGAGCGTCCTCGATCATATTTACAAGCTGCTTGACGCGAGCATCCATGTCCTCCTCCTTTCCCTGCGTCTAGTCTAACGCGGTAAAGAATGACACTCCACGTCGCGCTCGTTCCGCCAACGCGGAACAGGTTGCGGGGAGTCCAGCTGAACTTATAGGGAGCACGGAGAGAGGGCCCGAAAGCAATGCGTCGGTGTGAGATGCGCTTTCCGCAGTCATTGGGGACAGATTTAAATTAGTAGTCATTGAGGACGTTCTTGTTTGACTAGTCGTTTAAGAACGTCCCCAATGACTACCCTCCCATCGGGGACTAGGTAAATAGCAAAAGCCCCGCAGTCGGAGCGGACTGCGGGGCTCATGAAGAGAGGCTAGTTTGTGGGCGCCTTGCCTGGCGCCCACGAGAGAGGCAACGGAGTAGAGGCTACTCGTGGATGCGGGTACCGGAGAGGCCGGCCATGGTCTCGGCAGCCTTGTCCAGGGCGCCGATGATGCAGGTGCGGCCCTTGCGGGAACGGGCGAACTTGATGGCGGCGCGGACCTTGGGCTCCATGGAACCCTTGCCGAACTGGCCCTCGTCGGCCAGGCGCTCGGCCTCGTCGGCGGTGATGTCCTCGAGCTCCTCCTGGTTGGGCTTACCAAAGTTGATGGCGACATGCTCAACGGCGGTCAGCAGGAACAGAACGTCAGCGTCGCAGTCCTCGGCCAGCAGCTCGCCGCCCAGGTCCTTGTCGATGACGGCGGGGACGCCCTTGTAGCAGCCCTTGTTCTCGTAGTCGCGGACGACGGGGATGCCGCCGCCACCGCAGGCGATGACGATGAACTCGTTGTCGAGCAGGTTGAGGATGGAGTCAGCCTCGACGATCTTCTTGGGATCGGGGGAAGCGACGACGCGACGCCAGCCGCGGCCGGAATCCTCGACGAAGACCTTGGAAGGATCCTCGGCCATGAACTCCTTGGCCTGCTCCTCGGTGTAGAAGGGGCCAATCGGCTTGGTCGGGTTCTTGAACGCGGGATCGTCCGGGTCGCACTCGATCTGGGTGACGACGGTTGCGGCGTGCCAACGCTTATAGCGCTTGTGCATCTCGCGGCCAATGCCCTGCTGCAGGTGATAGCCGATGTAGCCCTGGGACATGGCGCCGCACTCGGGCAGCGGCATCTCGGGGGTGCCGATGGCGTCGTGGGCGGCGGCGAAGGCGTTCTGGATCATGCCGACCTGCGGGCCGTTGCCGTGGGTGATGATGATCTCGTTGCCCTGCTCGATCAGGCCGAGAAGAGCGTGAGCGGTGTTGCTCACGGCCTCGATCTGCTCAACGGGATTGTTGCCGAGGGCGTTGCCGCCAAGGGCGACGACAATACGATCGGGCTTGCCAAGAGGCTTAGACATTGCTGGAATCCTTTCTGTAAAAGGCCTACAACCCATTAATAACCCGCGCCCGTGCAATACGCGAGTTTATTAAGGTTTATATTCTCTTTATCGCTCATTTTATTCATTTTGAAAATAGTTGAACGGTGAACGGTCGTTTTTATCCGCTCAGCGTACAGAACCCCAGCTCAAGCATATCTACGTCATTTACGTGCAACTTTATTTTAATAGAGCAGGGATTAGACCAGATTATGCAAACTATATCTTTGCTAAACATAAAACAGTCAGCGCAAAGTCTTACTCGCACTATACGAGATTCTATGCACTTATTGGACGAGTATGCAGCCCTGCAATAACATGGCGTTTTTCATCCAACTTAAAGAATAGACGAGTGCCTTTGCCGCGCGTCAGCCGGCAGCCGGCGAGCCGTCTCGTCGGTTGCCGCTTCCAGAAAATCAAAAACTGATATTGCGCGCGCAATTGCTGCATGGTACTTTAGCGAAGAACAGCGCGGGCTGGGGCGACAGAGATCTGCCGTGAAGTTTGGGTTCGGCGACCCCGCTGCTGTCTTCTCCTTATCCGCCAGCGAACCCCTTGAGCGACGGATTGAGGAGGTCCTTACTATGACAAAAATGCTCAAGATCACGCTGAATGGCGAGACGTTTCTCGCCGACATGCTCTGGGACAAGGCTCCCGAGGCATGCAAGCTATTCGAATCGTCCTGTCCGGTCGAGTCACGTATCTTTTCGGCCAAAATCTGCGATGCCGAGGTGACGTATCCTGTCTCGGGCCCCATCGCCAATTACTAGCACATCGAGAACCCCGTCTTTCACGAGCCTGCGGGCGCCGTGAGCTGGTATGGCGGATGGTCGTCAATCTGCATCTTCTTTGACGTGTGCGAGCCCTTTGGCACCTGCAACATGTTCGCCCGCATCTGCGAAGCCGACCGCGAGCGTTTTGCCGCCGCCTGCCGCAATGTCTGGGACAACCAGGGCATGTACATCAAAAACGAAATCGTCGAGATCGAAGCGGAGGCCTAAAGATGATGGATATCAACACCCTGCTCGCACTCGACCTTGCCGAGTACACCACTGCACTTGAGGCCCTCGCCGACCAAATGATGCTCGAGGAACCGCGCGATATCGACTACATGCGCCGCCGTAAGCTTGACACAGGCCGCGAATTCGCCGTCTGGAACTTCACCGTCGGCTACTGCATGAACGCGGCCGACGCCCTCTCCCTCCTGCGAGCCCAGGCCAACGAAAACGCCAACGACGGCACCGCCGACCTCGCAACGATCAACAACAGCGCCGCGCGCCTGTGCGACTGGTTCTCGGGCGCCTTCGACGTCACCGGCAAAATGGATGACACCACGGCAATCCTCGCCCACAGCCGCGACCTCTACGCCCAGGTAGAGACTCACGAACAGTTTGCAGCCCTCACCCGCGCCACCGAGCGCTATCTGGTCCAGCTCCAATTTTGGGTCGACCGCCAGATTCCCTGGCCGGCCATTAGCGACCTCGTCCACGGCTACCGCCTACGCACGGAGTCCGGCGAGACAAGGTAACCAAGCAAGCAGCACCGACAACACCCCACCATCGGGATCCAAAGTAAGAATCAGAGGGCTGGAGACGCACCCAACAGCGTCCCCAGCCCCTTCGCAAAGTAGAGCACTGTTTCAGTGGCTTTGAGGCCTATTCGAACCTTTGCTATCTCCCAATTTTTGTATATTTACGACAATATTATCTGCCAATTTTTGTATGATTTTAGGCGATTCTATCTGTCAATTTTTGTCATTTGGGGGTTTAATGCTACGCCGTAAGGTCACTGATAGGCTTTTGAGCTGGAAGAATAACTCCAATAAGGCATTACTCGTTACTGGTGCGCGTCAGATTGGCAAGAGCTATGCGATTCGCGCGTTTGGAAAAAGCAACTACGCTTCGTATTTTGAGGTCAATTTACTACTCGATGTCGAAGCAAGGAATGCACTTGTTGGCGCAAAGAACTCCGTTGACTTTATCAACCGCGTAGCCCTTCTTGCGGATGCGCCGCTTGTTGAGGGCGATACGCTTGTCTTTGTCGATGAGATTCAGGAGTATCCGCAGATCGTTACACTCATGAAGGCGTTGGTCGAGGATGGGCGCTTTAGCTATGTCTTCTCGGGGTCTATGCTTGGGACTGAGTTTAAGGGGATCTCTTCTTTTCCGGTGGGGTATGTAGAGCACATTGTTATGCGCCCGATGGATTTTGAAGAGTTTTGTTGGGCAAACAGCGTAAGCGAGAATGTGCTTGCAGGCATTCGCAGCTGCCTTGTCGAGAAACATCCTGTCGAAAACTATATTCATGAGGCGATGCTCAAGAACTATAGAGCTTATATCGTTTGCGGCGGCATGCCGGAGGTCGTTCAGAATTATATTGATTCGGGTTATTCGCTCGTGAGCACACGTGAGCTTCAAACTCAGCTGGTCGATCAGTACAAAAGCGATATCTCAAAATATGCATCGACTCGAGCGTTTAACGTTCGGTCGATTTTTGAGCAAATTCCCGTTCAGCTTGAGGCGGAGTCTCATCGCTTTGTTGTTTCGTCTCTGGGTGAGGGAGCTCGCCTTAAAAAATATGAGCAGGATTTCCTGTGGCTTGTTAACGCAGGTGTTGGATTGATGGTCGCCAGGGTGACGGAGCCACGGAGTCCTCTCAAGAGGACGGAGAAAACGACAGCCTTCAAACTATACGAGTCTGATACAGGCATGCTCGCATCGCGATACCCCGGCAGCACCGCACGCGCTGTCTATCTTGATATGAAAACTCCCAACCTTGGTGGTCTCTATGAGAACGTGGTCGCGCAGGAACTCGTTGCCCTCGGGGCGGATGCATGGTACTACCAAACGCGTGAGGTCGGTGAAGTTGACTTTGTGATCGAAGGCGTCCACGGTCATGTTGTCCCAATCGAGATCAAATCGGGCAAGAAAGTTCGAGCGCACGCGGCCCTCGATCGTCTGATGAGTGTGGGCGAGTACAAAATTCCCGAAGCCGTTGTACTAAGCCACGAGAATCTCAGCAAAGAGGGCAAGGTTCTGTACGTTCCAATCTACATGACGTTTTGTCTCGATGAGTTTATGGAAAAGGATGACCCCAATAACGATTTCTCGTTCGCACCCATATCTCTCTAGCCATTTGAATCCGCAATCCAGCCCCGTCCACACATCAATGCATTTCCCAAGGTGCTGCGCGTTTCGCGCCAAAGGCGCGAAAAAGCAAAGGGATAAGGCGTTGCAACAGCCACGCCCCCCCATCCATCCCCAAAGTAACGCGCCTTTCGCGGTAAAGCCGCGAAACAGCGAAGGGGACGGAATACCCGACCAACTACGTCCTTCATCCGCCCACACAATCCGAGGACGTAGTCGCAGCAGGATCTGAGGGCTAACCTTCGCGGACACTCCGCAGGACGAAAGAACCCCCGCCGCACGTAGTGTGAACTGCCTCCCATTTCTTGGACATGAGAAATGGGAGGCTTTTATGCGTGTCGA
>CABSMB010000017.1 GCA_902478705.1 uncultured Collinsella sp.
TTCAGGCACCCGCCGGTTCGCCGCACGCACCGTCGTTGCGCCCGCACGCCAAGGACGCCGAGCCCGTGCTCACCTTCGATCACGTTGAGTTTGCCTATCCCAATGGCGGCGCCGCCGTCCACGACCTCAACCTGACCCTCTATCCCGGCGAGCTCGTGGGCATCGTCGGCCAAAACGGCGCCGGCAAGACCACGCTCACCAAGCTGCTCACAGGCCTGCTTAAGCCCGCCTCGGGCAGCGTACGCGTCACGGGACTGGATACCGCAGCCGTTCCCACGAGCCGCATCGCCCGCGAAGTCGCAACCCTCTTCCAAAACCCCGACCGCCAGATCTGCAAGGACACCGTGCTCGACGAGGTCGCCTTTGGCCTGGAGCTTGCCGGCATCGACCGTGCCGAGGCGCTGCGTCGCGCCCAGCTCGTCATCGACCGCTTTGGCTTGCCGGCCGACGAGGCGCCCTTCTCGCTCTCGCGTGGTCAGCGCCAGATGGTGGCACTCGCCTCCGTCGTGGTCGTAGAGCCCAAAATCGTGGTGCTCGACGAGCCCACGAGCGGCCTTGACTACCGCGAGTGCATGACCGTCATGGAAACCGTGCGCACCATGGCCGAGCGCGGCTGCGCTGTAATCATGGTCTGCCACGACATGGAAGTCGTCTCCGACTTTGCCGAGCGCATCGTAGTCATGGCCGACGGCCGCATCCTCGAGCGCGGCCGCACGCACGAGCTGTTCTCGAACATCGAGCTCATGCAGCGAGCCTACGTTGAGCCACCCCAGGTCATAGAGCTTTCTCGTCGCCTGACATCCTCCGTCTCTCCCGCCTTTGCACAGGTGAGCGAGGTCACCGATATCGTTCGCATTACCGAGGAGATGGTCAACCGTGGTTAACGTCATCGACTACATGCCGGGCGACACACTGCTGCACCGCTTGAACCCGGTCGTCAAACTGGGTCTTGCCGCCGCCATCATCATCGGCATCTTCTTGTCTGACACCTACGTGGCGCTGTTGGGATTTTTGGCGCTCACCCTTGCACTGGGCGCCTACGCCGGCGTCGTCGACCGTCTGCTCTCGCTACTCAAGCTGCTGATTCCGCTCGCGCTTATCATGCTGGTGCTTCAGCTGGCCTTTATGCGCGACGGCAACATGGTGTGGGGCTTTATCACCGACACGGGCCTCATTACCGGATCGAAGGCCTGCCTACGCCTGTTGGGCGTGGCGCTGCCACTCATCCTCATGCTTATGGTGACAAAGCTCAACGACCTCGCCAACGCCTGCGTCGAGGTGCTGCACGTGCCATATCGCTATGCCTTCACCTTTACCACGGCGCTGCGCTTTGTGCCGGTATTTGGCCAGGAAATGAACGCCATCATGGAGGCACAGACTGCACGCGGCGTCGAATACGACACTAAGAATCCCGTCAAGAAACTCAAGCTCATGCTGCCGCTGTGCGTGCCACTGCTTATCTCGAGCGTGGGCAAGACCGATGCCACCGCGCTTGCCGCCGAGCAGCGCGGCTTCTACCTGCGCACGTGTGCGAGTTCGTATAAGCGCTACCCCATCAAAGGCCTGGATATCGCCGTACTTATCGTCAGCATCGCCCTTATCGCCATCGGTTTCCTGTTCTAGCAATCGCTGACAGCAACCGGCAAACGCAAAAGGCCTCGGCTCGCATCAAACGAGCCGAGGCCTTACTGTTTTCCCAGATAAAACCTACCAAAATAGACCTGTCCCTTTTTGGCAGGTCGAGGGCTACAGGCGGTAGGGGACGCCGCTGCGAATGATAGACTCGCGTACCAGGACATCCATCGCATCGAGGGTGATCTCGGGCATCTCGCGATACTTCTGCAACACCGAAAGCTCCGTGCAGGCCAGGATGACGCGGTCGCAGCCGCTACGGGCGAACTCCCACATCACGCGGTCGAACTTGTCCATATCGGGTTCGCGCCCGGCCTTCACATCGTCGTAGATGAGCGACATCACGTCGGCCTGACGCTTTTCGCTGGGATAGACGACCTCAACGCCCGCGGTCTCACATTCGCGCCCATAGACGTCTGCGCCCACGGTACCGTCGGTGCCCATGATGCCGATCTTGCGCACCGGCTCGGCCGGCATACTCAGGTTGGGGTCGAACTCGCACTCCCCCATCACCGCGCCGGCCAGAGCATAGCGCACCGACTCGCGCGGCATGTGGATAATCGGCACCTTGGTAAACGACTGAATCTGATCGTAGAAGTAGTGCGACGTGTTGCAGGGAATCGCTATGTGCGCGCAGCCCAGCGTCTCGAGTGCCTGAGCGCACTCCTTCATGGTCGCCAGCAGCTCGGCATGCTCGCCAGTCTTGATGGCCAGCGTACGGTCGGGCATGGTCGACTTGGAAAGTACCACCATGTCGATATGCTCCTGATCACAGGTAGCAGCCGTATGACGTACCACCTGGTCGTAGTAATACGACGTGGCCTCGGCGCCCATGCCGCCGATAACTCCCAGCTTTTCCATCGCCGCCTCCTTGGTGACGCCCACGCAATTGCGCGTATCATACCCGCGCCCGTCCGATGCAAACCGGGCGGGCGCCGCGCTCATCTACTTGTAATACGTCTTGAACAGCTTAAAGTGACGCAGCTTGGTGTGCCACATGCGCAACCAACGGTTAAAGACAAAATCACCCTTCATAAAAGAAGGATCGGCGGCCTTGCCCTCTTTGGCCAGACGATGTGCCTTCGCACGCAGCTCGGGGTCCTTGACATACTTGTCAACGACGCCCATAGGAACGACCATCCACAGCGCCTCGTCCTGCGCCGTCACAAACTCCGGCTCAAACGGACGGTTATAGACGTACTCATCTACCACGTATTTAGCAACGTTAAAGCCACTATTGGTGACATAGTAATTACTGCGGCCCTGACGCGTGTTGAAGTCGAAGAACTTAAACGAACCATCGCGCTGGTCGTACTTAACGTCGAAGTTGGAGAAGCCCGTAAACTTAAGGTCCTCAAGCAGCTTGCGCACGCCACCCATGAGCTCGTCGTTGGGCTCAGTGATGATGCAGGCGTGGTTGCCGACACCATGGGGCTGATGCTCCTCGAGCAGCACGTGGCCCAGGCACATCATGCGGACCTTGCCGTTGCGGTCGGAATAACTGGTGAGCACGCGCATGTACTCGTCGTTGCCGGGCACGCGATCCTGCAAAATCAGGTCATCGGTGTAGCCACTGGCGTACACATCGCGAATGACCTGCTCCAGCTCGGCGCGATCGGCAATCTCGTAGGCCTTCTTCTGACCCTCGAACTCGTGCTCCCACCACATGATGCCGTCAGAGGGCTTCAGAATCATCGGGAAGGGGAAGTCGATCTGGTCGAGCACCTCGGCGGAAGCCTCACCCTGAGCGTTGAGCATCGCCATGGTAAAGGTAAACGTATGCGGATAGGGCACACCGTGCTTCTCGCACAGCTCGTAGAAGATCTCCTTCTTCTGGCACTGCTCGAGCATGCTGTAGGGCGCATAGGGCGCGATGACGTTCGGGGCAAGCTGGCCGGCGTCCTGAGCCTGCGCGGCAAGCGCGACGTAGTTGTCGCCGCAGCCCATGAGAATAATCTTCTTATCAGGATTGGCCTGTGCGACGCCGTTAACGGTCTCGATCATGACCGGCATGGTGTCGATATCCACGTTGGGCGTGTAGTCGATAATCTGGCTGCGATACGCGGGGCCGGTCTGGTACTTGCCAAAGACCAGGCTCTTAACCTGATACTCCTCGTAGAAAGCGCGCGCCACCGAATACGCGTTGATGTCGCCGCCGAGCAGCACGGGGATAAACTCGCGCTCTGTAAACTGCAATGCCATGGAAACTTCCTATCTAGAACTGCCCACACGACGGGCGGTCTTTGTGCAACTGATTTATTCTAGCGTGCCGAGCCGCCGGCGCCCAAAGCTCCACCGTATCTATGGCAATCGGCGTAATAATCCAGCACGAAGGCGGCAATCACCGGCGTACGACAACGGGCAATGAACCCACCGTTGTTGTAGGATTCAACATGTTGCCCGCCCCGTCGAAAGGTGCACCGTGCCCCAGGCTCATCCAATCAACAACCCCATCATTGACGCCGCAAAGCGCGAACTTGCGGATCGGGCCCAGACGGCAGCTCCCCTACGCACCGCAAACGATGCTTACAACGGGCCTGCCCGCATCGTCTCAATCAACACGTCGGAGCACAAAGGCACGCGTAAGTCACCCGTCGCCGACGGGCACGACACCGTCATCGAGCAGTTTGGCCTCGCCTCCGATGCGCACGCCGGGCATTGGCACCGCCAGGTTTCCTTTTTAGCTGCAGAGTCTATCCAGACGGCGCAGGCGCGCGGGCTCGATGTGCACGAGGGCGACTTTGGCGAGAACTTCACCACCCAGGGCATCAACCTGCTCTCACTCCCCTTGGGCACGCAGCTCAAACTCGGTAGCGAAGTGCTCGTCGAAATCAGCCAGATCGGCAAAGTCTGTCACACACGCTGTGCCATCTACTATCTCACCGGCGACTGTATCTTCCCCCACGAGGGCATTTTTGGCGTCGTGCTGCAGGGCGGAGAAGTCTATGTCGGTGACGACGTCCAGGTGGTCAGGCTCGGCGACGGCACCTGTTCCTTCACTCCCGCCGAGGCACTCAAAGAGGTGGAGCGGGCTCGTCGCGAAGGAACCCTGTAGTTGCAAAACCCCACGTGAGGGCAACATTTACAGCCAAAACCCTCACAAACAGGCTGCCGTAACGTTAAAGTTGAACTCTATGGTTTCTCAACAATTCACCATTCCCGCAGGTCAAGGCCAAAGCCTCAAGTTCAACTTGACCCTTTAGAACCTTTAAGGTTCAAGTTGAGGTCGAAAGCAGTAGTAGAATACACCTCGACCAATAACCTACGATTGATTGCAGAGGGACTGGATGCAGCATTCGAACCATCGCACCGCAGCGCTCGTCGCGTCGAAGCCGGCTCGTATCATCACGAGCGCCGCGCTCGCCGTCGCGCTGACGGCCACGCCGATGCTCTCCCCCGTCGCGGCCTATGCCGCCTCGCAGGCAACGCAGGATCAGCTTTCCGCCGCCCAGAAAAAAATCGAGGACGCTACGAGCGCCTACAACGACGCCCGAACCAAGCTCGAGGATCTGCAAAAGCAGATCGACTCCAATGAGGCGAACATCGATAAGATTGAGGCCGAGCTACCCGAGCAGCAGGCCAAGGCAAGCTCCGCCATGCGCGATCTGTATAAGTACCAGAAGGGCACCAGCCCCATCGTGAGCTTCCTGGTGAACACGCAGAGCTTGGGCGACTTTATCACCACCTGCAAATACACCAACCAGATTACGAGCTCGAGCGTCGACGAGATCGAAGAGCTTAACAAGATGCAGACCGAGCTCGAGCAGAACAAAACCGAGCTCGATCAGGCCAAGTCTCAGCTCGAGGGCGAGCAAAAGAATGCCGAGGACGCACTGGCCCAGGCACAGCAGCTCCGCAGCGAGGCGCAGGCAAAGGCCGAGCAGGAAAATGCCGCCGAGTTGGCAAAGCTCGAGGCCGACAAGGCCGCTGCCGCCGAGAAGATCTCGGGTACCGGCGTGAGCGGCAATAACTCCAACAGTCAGGCCACCAACTCCAACACCACCATCGACACCACGCCGAACAGCCCCGACAGCGGCAATTCCGATTACGACTCGTTCATTAACGAGTGGACGAGCCGCATCGACAACTACCTTGCCGGCTCCCCTATGGCAGGCCAGGGCTACAATTTTGCCGTTGCCGCCTGGAATACCGGCGTCGATCCCCGTTGGTCCCCCGCCATCGCCTGTATCGAGAGCAGCAAGGGCCTCTATTGCGCCGGCTCCTATAACGCCTGGGGCTGGAGTGCCCGCGGCGGCGGTTGGCGTAGCTTTGGCAGCTGGAGCGAGGGTGTCTCCGCCCACGTTGCCTACCTGGGCGCCAACTATGGCTCCACGCTTACCCCGGCAGCCGCCAAGAAGTACTGCCCGCCCACGTGGCAGGACTGGTACAACAAGGTCGCCAATCAAATGAACCGTATTTAAGTGCAACTGCAAAAGGGCCCCAAACGGGGCCCTTTTCGATTTTTTAAGAGACGACACCGGTCGCGTTGCCGATAATAACGACGACGCACATGACGGCAAACATAAACCCGAGCGCCTTGAACCATAGTTCGACAAAAGCACTCCCCCGATACCGATCGAGCACCGGAAAACGACGTCGAAGCCTACGCCGGTCGAGCATTCCGAATGTAACGAGCAGCACCAGGCCATCGACCATAAAGAAATACTCAAGTGCCAAAAACCACATTGGATAGTTTCGGTTTTCGCCCGTCGGCGTAAATACCGCAAAATGGCTACCCATCAGCAGCAACAATGTTGTCGCATAGACGCATCCGTTCCATATGCGCCCCACGGACTCGGGGATACGCGAGAGCAGACGCGCACATTTGGACGTCACGGGAGAGACGATCGAACGCCGGTTTGCAGAAGACGGAAGCGAGAGGGCAACCGGCTGCTGTACCCACTGCACCTGTGACGCCGCGACCCGGGGCACACTGGCAGCAGATGAGGTCACGGGCGTCGGTACAGGGAGACATAGCTCATATGCCGCCCGCGCAGCATGCCCCAGTGCCTTTGCACTCGCAAAGCGCTTAGCCGGATCGAGCGCCATCGCCATGCAAATCACATCCGCCAGCGGAACGGGAATGCCATGCGCCTCGCATTGCTCACGTATGTCCCGCCCCGGTTTGGGGTCAGTTCCCGTCAGGCAAAAGAACAGCAGTGCGCCAAGCGCGTAAATATCGCTGCGGACGCTCGTCTGCCCAAACCCAAACTGCTCGGGCGGCGCATAGGAACGCGTGCCAAACTTGACGGTGTCGGCGTCGGCGCCATCGCGCCAAATGCGCGCGATTCCCAGGTCAATAATCACCAGCGAGGAAAAGGTCATGCCGGCATCGGTCGCGTATCTCACGCCCGATACGATGATGTTCGAGGGTTTAAGGTCGCGGTGGATTACCGGTACCCCTGGCTCCCCCGCAGCTGCAAAACCAGCATGCAGCTCGCCCACCGCTTCACACAGAACGGGATACAGCTCGCGGGCATAATCGGGCGTCGCGCCCAGGCGCCCCACGAGCGCCTCGAGCGTCTCGCCTTCGACATATTCCATCACCACATCGAGCTCCTCGCCCGCGCGGCGGCAATCGACAATCCGGGGTAAGTGTTCAAAACGGCGTCCGGCCCGCTGAGCCGCAAACAGGCGCTCATATGCTCCGCCAATCTGCGCCGAAGCATCGATGCGCTTGCGGACAAAGGGACCGAGAGACCCACCGCCAGAGCCCTCAAAATAGACGAGTTCGGTCGTCTCGACATCCGAGAACTTGAGCACGCGCTCCACACGATAGCCGTCATCGCGGTCGAGCGACGCCAAATGCTCGACAAGTGAAGCAGTCAGCTCGTCATCGGAATATGTTGGGCTCTGAGTATCCATAGCGTCCATCATAACGCAGGGTGCGGACGCCCCATGGTGCCCGCACCCCGTTCGTTCGCATGGTTGTTCTGGTGACACCGCCGGCCCAGCCATCGGCCACTAACTCACCGTTTCCTCGCCAAAGCGATACAGCTCTTCATTGACCTTTTGGAGGCTACAGCCACGATCGATGCAAAAGATAATGATTGCATCGCGACGGTCCTTGCAGTTGAGGACACTCACTCCGGCAGCCGTCAGGGCGCGGTTGGTCTCCTTGAGCGTCAACGCCATTGCAAAGGCAATCTGCAGCACCTTGTTGCGGCTCGGATGCCGCGCACCGGTAAAAATCTGATAACCAAAAGTCTCATTGAGGTCGGCCATGCGCACCACGCGCGAGCGCTCTAGGCCCTTTTCCTGCAGCAGCTGCTTAAGATAGTCCGAAAGCGACGGGGCGGCAAAGTCGTGTTCTTTGATATAGCCATCGATGTTTGGCGCGTCGAGGAGTTCATTGAGTAACTCGTCCGTCAGCTTTTTATCGGGCATACGACCTCACCTCCCATACGGCGCAACGGTAGCGACATGTTAGGCCAGCACCCAGCTTGCAGCGGCAGACTTATCAAACACGTTGGCAAAATAGAGAGCCTTCTTGATGTCACCATCAAAGTAGATATTGCCCGCCACGGAACCGCCGGCGGCAAGGGTACCAGACTGCAGTTCATCGGAGCCCTCGCTGTAATAACCCTGGTTCTGCTGAGCACCGTTGGCGTCCTCGCCCTTCCAGTCGTAGATATTGTAATCTGCGCCCTCATCGCCATTGTTGACGTACGTGACGTGAATGCCCGTCATGGTCGAACCGTCATAATTTGTGAGGCCGGGCTGGACGGAATCGACGACGACGGAAAGACCGGCAGCCGTGGTCACCGTCGTACCAACCGCCAGGTCAGTCGTAGGCTGCTCTTCCTTCTTCGTCTCTTCCTTCTTGTCACCATCGCCAGCATCCTCGGTGACGGTCGCCTTGTCGCTACCACAACCGGCAAGAAGACCGGCAGTCCCCAAAGCGACGGTGGCGAATGCGCCAAGTGCAGCGCGACGGCTCAGCAGCACTTCGTTTTCGAGCTTATTCATCATGCATCCTTCCTACGATCCGGCTACCGCGCCGGCACACAGCACATCGTAGGAAGGATTAAACATGAATTCATTAGCTGAGAGCTAAGGTTGCGGTAAACGGCCAATGCAGTTATCCAAACGCCGAGCAAGCGCACTTTGCTCGACCGTCTGCTGGCAGCGCATCAACCCACCGTGACAGATTCCCCGGTAAAGGTGCTTACAAGTAACAGGATAAAGAAGGCTAAATAGCTGATGCTCAATAGGTAAGCGAAGACTAAAAAGATGGCCCATCCAACATTGGTCTTACCATCGGCACGACGCTGCTCGCGAGAACGACACAGCCAGACCGTCACGCCAATGGCCACAATCAGCAACACGAGTGCCGCTGCTGCCAACCCGGCAAGCGCAAACATCACGCCAACGCTCACAGCAATAACCGGAAGCAGTAGCAAGCCACACCCGCATCCACCCGGACTATATACGGCAGATTGTCGGCGTCGCCCCATCGTCACTCCATCACAAGCAATCGTTTGTAGACATCGAGGCCTTTGAGCAGGATTTCCTCGTCAAAGAGCATGGTATCAGTGTGAAGGGCGCTCGTGGCATAGGCGGGACAGCCATCCGAATCGCTCGGATTATCTTGGCCGGCAGGCACACCCGTGCCCAGCAAGAAGAACACGCCCGGCAGATGGCGCTGATAGAACGCGAAATCCTCGGCGATCAGCAGCGGCTCGTCCACAAGTTGCAGCTCGGACAAGGCAGGCGCAATGTGGGCAAACAGCTCGGGGTCGTTATCGACTGGCGGATAGCCCTCGGCAAAGTCGAGATCGTACGTACAGCCTGTTGCGGCGCAGGCCTCGTCCAACACGCGGCGCACGCCCTCGCGCGCACGGTCGAACATGCCGTCCGTAAACACGCGCAGGCTGCCCGCAACATGGGCCTCCCCCGCCACCGCATTGCAGACGGTGCCGGCCTGCAGCAGACCGAACTTACCAATGCAGGGTTCATCGGCGCCCAGCTCATCCATCAGTTCGCGCTCGGCAACCAAGAACTTGGCAGCCGCCAGCGCCGCATCGTGCGACTCCTCGACCGGAACGCCATAGGTCTTAGCGATATGGATGCTCGTGCCATGGATATGAATGTGCGTCTCGCTCGAACGCGCCAGCAACGGACCGGAGCAGCTCGCCAACATGCCGGCGGGCAGATCGGGCCACACGTGGAAGCCGAAGATACGATCCACCCCATAGCGCTCGAATACGCCGCTCTCGCACACCGTCTTGGCGCCACCGGTCGTTTCCTCGGCCGGCTGAAACACAAAGAGCACGTTGCGCTTGATGACGCCCGGCTGCTCACGAATCGTACGGTCGACATACGTCGCGGCGGCAAGTGCCATAGCCATGTGTCCGTCATGTCCACAAGCGTGCATCTTGCCGGGATGCGTCGAGGCGAAATCCGCACCCGTCGCCTCCGCGATGGGCAGCGCATCCATATCGGCGCGAATCGCCGTGGCATGCGCGGCACCAACGCCAGCGTCGAAGAAAGCGCAGACGCAGCTGGGGCACGGATGGGTCACCTCGCAAGCGAGCGGCGCCAACACGCCCTCGATATAGGCGATAGTCTGCGGAAGATCGAAATCGAGCTCCGGAATGCGATGGAGATCGCGCCGATAGCGACGGAGTTCTTGGAGCTCGGTCATAAAGGGTCCTTTCATGGGGCATATCCATTCACACACTATTGTGATGCAGAATTATGACGCCCTTGTTTCTAGCATATCCCTGCATTTTTTAAACGTTATATACGAATACTCTTGTTTGGTAAAGTGCAACGTGGTAGGGTCGTTACCACTTGATAGAGGCGCGGGCACGAAGAGCCGCGGGCGAGTCGGCAGACTTTGACCCTGCGGGGAGGCGAAACCCGCCGAACTGGGTTTTTCGGGCACGAACAACCTGGTGGGCCTGCGGGAAACACCCGCAGGACTGTCTGCAGCAATGCGGGAGCGCTATCCGGACATTGGGTCCACGCTATGCGGATTCGATGCGCCGATGGCGCCGTCTGGATAGCGAGGTTTACGGGACATGGCATTGACCCCCAACGAGGCATATGCGGCCAAGCAGCCGTTTGTGGACAAGGAGACGCTCGAGCATATCGTCGAGCAGTTTCCCACGCCGTTTCATCTTTACGACGAGGCGGGCATCCGCCGCAACATGCAAGAGGTGCGCGACGCCTTTGCGTGGAATCCGGGATTTAAGGAGTACTTTGCCGTCAAGGCCAATCCCAACCCGGCGCTCATCTCCATTCTCAACGAATACGGCTGCGGCTGCGATTGCTCGAGCTATACCGAGCTCATGATTGCCCGCTCACTGGGTATCACCGGCCACGACATCATGTTCTCGTCCAACGACACGCCGGCGGCGGACTTTGAGCTCGCCGACAAGCTGGGTGCCATCGTCAACTTTGACGACATCAGCCATATCGAGTTCTTTGAGCGCGTCGCGGGCCCCCTCCCCAAGACGGTAAGCTGCCGTTTTAACCCGGGCGGCCTGTTCCAGCTCTCTAACGGCATCATGGACAACCCCGGCGACTCCAAGTACGGCATGACCACCGAGCAACTCTTCGAGGCCTTCCGCATGCTCAAGGCCAAGGGCGCCGAAAATTTTGGCATCCATGCCTTCCTTGCCAGTAATACCGTCACTAACGACTACTATCCCAGGCTCGCACGCATCCTTTTTGAGCTTGCCGTGCGCCTGGAGCGCGAGACCGGCGCACATGTCGCCTTTATCAATCTGTCCGGCGGTGTGGGTATCCCCTACCTGCCCGAGCAGCAGGCCAACGACATTCACGCCATCGGCGAGGGAGTGCACGCGGCATACGACGAGATCCTGGTTCCTGCCGGCATGGGCGATGTGGCCATCTGCACCGAGATGGGCCGCTTTATGATGGGCCCCTACGGCTGCCTGGTCACCAAGGCCATCCACGAGAAGCAGATCTACAAGGACTATATCGGCGTGGACGCAAGCGCCGTCGATCTGATCCGCCCTGCCATGTATGGTGCCTACCACCACATTACGGTGATGGGACAGCCGGGTGGCCCTGACAAGACCGCAGCACCGGTCACGAACACGTATGACATCACGGGCAACTTGTGCGAGAACAACGATAAGTTCGCTATCGACCGCGAGCTGCCGCAGATCGACATGGGTGATGTACTCGTGATCCACGATACCGGCGCGCATGGCTACTCCATGGGCTACAACTACAACGGCCGTCTGCGCTCCGCCGAGGTATTGCTGCGCCCCGACGGCTCGGCAGATCTCATTCGTCGCGCCGAGCGCCCGGGCGATTACTTTGCCACGCTCGACGTGCTGCCGAGCGGCCGAGAGCTGCTGGCCAAGTCGCGCGCCGAAAGCGCCCGTCGCCGCGCCCAGGACGAACGCCTGGCCGTCGCCGCCCAATGGAACAAACGCATCCAGATCGCGGAAGCGAAGGAGAAGAACATGGATATCCGCAACCTCGAGGGTTCGATCGTCGCCCTCGTCACGCCGTTTAAAAAGGACGGCAGCGTCGACTTTGACGCGCTCGAGCGCCTTATCGATTTCCACCT